>CBZS010000042.1 GCA_000613065.1 Richelia intracellularis
GAACGAACTTTCGGGTGGCTTAATTCGTGTAGAAGATTAAGTAAGGACTATGAAAGGCTACCTGAAACTTCTGAAACTTTAATCTATATTGCAATGATACGTATCATGGTTAGGCGACTTACATGATTTGTAACTCACTTCGACTTTTAAAACATCCTCTCAGATTTTTATAGGATAAAAAAACAAAAAAAATAATGAATTGCAAAATAAAAATCAGTATTATTGCAATAATAGTAGGAACAATTGCTCTCAGTTTAGCAATTAATCCTTTAACTGTAAAAGCATAAACTTAGCTACCAACTCCCCAGGTAGTAGTACAAATTCCCCAAATTTACTTTATCGAAAGTCTCGATTTAAGAGAAACTCAGAAAACTCAGTTCTCATAAATTTGTCAAACTACCCGTTTGGGAAATCAGGATATTTTAACCCCTACACAACAGGAACAATTCCAAAATATGATAGCCAATATTGAAAGTCGTCTTGAAGCTGTTCGTTCTCTTAATTTAAGTGACAACAACAAAAATAAAATATGGAATATCCTCCAATCTAAAAAGTCGGAAGTACAATCGGTTCTTACCCCAGATCAGCAGCAGAAAGTCCAAACATTAAGACAAAAATGCTAAAATTGTCACCCCTTATTTAATCTTTTTAATCCCTAATTTTTCTATTCCCATTACATCTTGTTCAACTTTGGGAGTGAATATCATGTTATTAAATATCAAGCGTACATCTTTCCTTGTAGCAACTATTTTCACCCTTGGTTTGACAACTTTTATGAGTGCTGCAAACGCTGAACCGACAGTTTATCAAGGAAATAATGGAACTTCTGTTCAGGGTAATAGAGGAGTTGCTTGCCAAGGAATTAATGGCGGTACTGTATACAGTGCAACTCGTCGTGGCGCAGTAAAACTACTTAACGGTATCACTGGTGTCAACAGACAACGTCGCAGTGTTATACAAGGCACTAATGTTGGTGCTGTATATAGTGGAGTTCGCGGTGGTGCAGTGAAAACACTTAATGGCGATGGTTATATTATAACTCCCAGTGGTGTTTACAAAATCTATCGCTAGCAATAATCTTCGTTCGCTTGAGGATGGCTTATCCCAATAATCAAAAAATAATCTTTTAGGGTACGGTGTATGAATTATTCTGACTCACACTGCACCCTTTTCCCGTTTCTAAAATCATTGCACAATAATGAAGATAGATTTATTTTTACGATCTATAATCAATGCAATATTTACTTACAGATGCGAAAAACTTACTCTCGGACTTAATTGCCCGCTATTCTCCTAGAGTAGATTATCTTATGATCCGTTTAGAAAACTCTGAGGGTACAGATATAGTATTACGTGGTGACAGAGTAGAAACCCTAAGCGAAGACATTTCTATTGGTGGACATATTCGAGCTTGTTACAAGGGTGGATGGGGTTTAAGTAGTTTCAATAAATTAGCAAGTATTACTGATCGCATAGAAGAAGCTATCGCGGCTGCCCGTATGGTAGGAAACGAAATAACTCTGCTAGCTCCCATAGAACCTGTACAAATAGTATGCCAATTACCCCTCACTAGTACCAGTCCCCGGCAAATAGAACTTTACCACAAAAAAGAACTATGCGATCACTATATGGAATTACTGAAGAGTACAGATAGTTCCATTACTACAGCATCAGTACGTTATGCTGATAATTCCCAAAAAGTCATCATTGCTTCCAGTGAAGGAACCCTGATCGAGCAATCCTGGGTAGATATGGAAATGCGTTTTGCTGCTACTGCCAGGAAAGGTGATAAGGTTCAAACTGGTAGGGAAACTACTGGTTCCCGTCGTGGATTTGAAGACCTAGTAAATTTAGATAGCCAAGTCCAGAGGGCTGCACAAAGAGGTGTTGCAGCCCTCTCCCTGCCATCAGTCAAAGGCGATACATACACTGTAGTGATAGATCCAATACTTACAGGTTTATTTGTCCATGAAGCTTTCGGACACCTTTCCGAAGCTGATATGGCTTATGAGAATCGTGACGTTTTGGAGGTAATGACTATTGGTAGAAGGTTTGGTCATCCGGAATTACAAATTTTCGATGGTGCAGCACCCCAAGGGCATCGTGGTAGTTACTTTTATGATGATGAAGGAACTCCCGCTAGCACCACCCAATTAATTCAAGATGGTATTTTAGTTGGACGTTTACATTCCCGAGAAACCGCAGGTAAACTAGGCGAGGCAGCCACTGGTAATGCCCGTTGTCTTAGCTACCACTATACCCCCATTGTACGGATGACAAATACCTGGATTGCTAGAGGAAAAACTCCAGTGGCAGATTTGTTTACAGATATAAAACAAGGTGTGTATGCTCGTAACTGGTTACGTGGTATGACTAATGGTGAAATGTTTACCTTCAGTGCGGGGGAAGCATGGATCATTCGTAACGGCAAAATTGCTGAACCCATCAAAGATGTTACTCTTTCCGGGAATGTATTTCAGACCCTTGCAGATATAGAAGCGATCGGTGATGATTTTTATTGGGATGAGTCTGGTGGATGTGGAAAAGGAGGACAAAATGGTCTACCAGTGGGCTGTGGAGGACCAAGTTTACGCATCAAAAATGTTGTGGTTGGCGGTGAAGTAGGGTAGATTGACGGAAAAGTTTACTTTTCAGTGGAACCAGGGAGCGAGATGCTCCCACTACATTTTGTATTCCTAGGAAATTTTGTTTGACTAAATGCTTATACCAAATCTGTGACAAGACTTCTTCCTTCACTCTGTCTCGGCAATAGACAATAGAGTGACACAGAAAAGGTATGATATGAACAAAAATAAAAGATATGGCAGCTTACTCAATAAAGACTTTATCTGTAAAACTCCCATGTAATGCATAGGGAATATGATGTTTGAGATGTAGTCGTGCTATGGGTTCTCTAGACAAATCTTTAGCATCCAAAATTACAGCCAATACCCAACCATCATCTTCATCTGTAGCATTCGGACGGGGAATAAATAATGGCTCACCTGCAAACCCTCTTCGTCCAGTACTCCATATCTGCCTTTCTTCCGTTTCCAAGTCAATTTTTTGGAATCGTTGGAAGGGTGCGTTTCCTGTA
>CBZS010000043.1 GCA_000613065.1 Richelia intracellularis
CTCGAACTCGCAAGGCAAAGCCACACGCCCCTCAAACGTGCGCGTATACCAATTCCGCCACATCCGCACGGTATCTGCTAACTATATAATATAGCACAACAAACCTGAGTGTAGTGAGTTAATTTCAAATATTTGCAAGATTTAACAGTATAAGTGTAGGAATGCACAACATTTATGGAGTAGTTCCATCAGACTGGAAAAAAGTTAGCCACTGTACAGTTAGTTAATTTTCAATGTCGTCTCCATGCAACAATTATTCCATAAACAACCCGGAAGACAAATTGAGATAATTGAATGTTGGTAATCTATTTAAGAAAGGTAGGAGTAAGAAATTAAATTTTTGACTGCAAAGTAACCTCAGTCAGGGAAAACAGCATAACAGTTGCAGTTAAAGGAGTTTGAGCTGGTTATTCTGATTTCATAGGTAATTATGAAATGAAGATAGGATGTCAATTTAGTAGACTAATATCACAACACTAGAAGATGAAGTTTGACAAAATATTAATTGCTAATAGAGGGGAAATTGCTTTACGCATTATCCGTTCCTGTGAGGAAATGGGCATTGCAACCGTTGCTGTCCACTCCACTGTCGATCGCAATGCTCTCCACGTGCAATTGGCTGATGAAGCGGTATGTATTGGGGAACCAGCTAGTGGGAAAAGTTATTTAAATATTCCCAATATTATTGCTGCTGCTTTGACTCGTAATGCTAGTGCGATTCATCCTGGATATGGTTTTTTATCGGAAAATGCCAAGTTTGCGGAAATTTGTGCCGATCACGATATCGCCTTTATTGGTCCAACTCCAGAAGCAATTCGTTTGATGGGAGATAAATCTACTGCTAAAGAAACCATGCAAAAAGCAGGGGTTCCTACGGTTCCCGGTAGTGATGGTTTAGTGGAATCAGAAGCGGAAGCAATTGCGGTCGCAAAAGAAATTCGCTATCCAGTCATGATTAAAGCCACTGCTGGAGGTGGTGGACGGGGGATGCGTTTGGTACTCGAGGAAAGGGATTTAGTTCCATCTTTACAAGCAGCACAAGGGGAAGCGGGTGCAGCCTTTGGAAATTCCAGCATTTATATTGAAAAATTCATTGAACGTCCCCGTCACATTGAATTTCAAATATTGTCAGATAATTATGGTAACGTCATCCATCTAGGGGAAAGGGATTGTTCTATTCAACGTCGTAACCAAAAACTTTTGGAAGAAGCACCTAGTGCTGCTCTCAACCCAGAATTACGCCAAAAGATGGGGGAAGCAGCAATCAAAGCGGCTAAATTTATCAACTACACCGGAGCTGGAACCATCGAGTTTTTGCTGGATGCTCATGGTCAATTTTTTTTCATGGAAATGAACACCCGGATTCAGGTGGAACATCCGATTACGGAAATGATTACTGGGGTAGATTTGGTCGCTGAGCAAATTAGAATCTCCCAAGGAGAAAGGCTGAAATTGACCCAGGACCAAATTAACTTAACTGGTCATGCCATTGAATGCCGAATTAATGCCGAAGATCCAGACCACAACTTCCGTCCAGCACCAGGACGCATTAGCGGTTATTTGCCACCTGGTGGTCCAGGAGTACGGATTGATTCCCATGTGTACACCGATTATCAAATTCCGCCATACTATGACTCTTTGATTGGTAAGTTAGTGGTTTGGGGACCAGATCGCTCTACAGCCATTCTCCGCATGAAACGAGCCTTAAGAGAATGTGCTATTACCGGATTGCCCACAACGATTGGGTTCCACCAGAAAATAATGGAAAATTATCATTTCCTCAGAGGACAAATTTATACTAACTTCGTTCAAGAAATGATGAAGTAATAGGATTTTGGATTTTGGAGAAAAAAGGCTGAACCAGCAAAAATTTCCAAAATCTATCCATAATTTGGTATTTGGATATCCAGTTTATAGACCTTTACGGTAGCTGCAATTAAATATAAATATTGTTAATTACTGCAACCGAGCAAACATAGTAATTAATCCTTGTTGACCCAGAAGGATTTCCCGGAGCAAACTAAAAATCCCGACCCAAATCACTGGGGTAATATCTACGCCACCGATGGGTTGTACTAATTTACGCAAGGGAATCAAAAAAGGTTCGGTAGGCCAAGCTACTATATTGAAAGGCAAACGGTTCAAATGCACCTGAGGATACCAAGTTAACACTATCCGCAAAATAAATAGTAAAGTCATTAAGGCTAATAGTGGACCAAGAGTCCAATTAGCAATAGCGATCGCATTCATAGGGTTTAGCTTTGCTTCAAAATCACAACTATGGTCAGTTCATCAAAATATATTAAGCTTTGTAAAACCTAATATATGTTATTTTAATCGAATTCCATCTTCATCCTTAATTTTATATTCCCATACCATCTCTGCTTCCCTCCTTCCCAAGGATGTAATAGACAACTAGAATTGTTATGGAGTATGTAAAAAAAGGTTGAGTTGTATGACACCTTCTTTAGCAAATTTTCTTTGGAGTCTTTTATTCGGTGCGGTAATTGTTGTAATTCCCGCAACAATTGGATTGATTTTTATTAGCCAAAACGATAAAATCGAGCGCTCATAAGACTTAAGATTGAGATAGTCCCTTTCATAACCAAATTTATAGCTAGAAAATTGGTCAATTGCCAAATTCCTGGATATATCGTCCATTCAATCACTGGTAATTTCCATCTGGCTGGAAAATAAAAGCTAATTTAGCTTTGAATGTATGGCTTCAAAGCATTCACTATGCTTTGAAGCTTTAATAATATTATGTATAGCTACAGTAGTGATTTTAATTTTAGGTCGTTAATATAGATTTGATATTAGGGAAAAAAAATGATAGTTTTCGGGCTGAACTCAGCCAATATTTTGGCTCAAGTAAACTTTGGAGCAAACTCAGCCAGTATTCTAGGTATATTCCTGGCAGTGGCTGGGGCAGCTCTATATTTTTTACGTTCCGTACGTCCAGAGCTATCGCGGGATCAGGATATCTTTTTCGCTGCGGTAGGGTTACTGTGCGGCTTTATTCTCATCTTCCAAGGTTGGCGTCTAGACCCAATTTTGCAATTTGGGCAATTATTGCTGGTTGGGACTACGGTATACTTTGCGTTTGAAAGTATTCGTTTGCGGGGAATAGCTACAGAACAAGCTAAACGCAATACCAAAATTGTAGATGACGAACGACCAGTTAGTAACAATTACAGATACAGTAGAAAGTCTGGTTATCGGGCAGAGGTAGATGCAGAACTAGAATCCCTCCCCTACGATGAAGACTATTACTATGAGGACGAAGGTCCCCGCGCTCGCATTCCTGGAAGCCGAGATAGTCGTTTATCTCGCACCGATGAAAATTATTACGATAGCGAGCCCCCTCTTCGTTCAGAACATCGTTTAGGAGAAAGATCTTCTAGGTCAAAACGCAGAAACTCAAATAGCTCCAGCAGGAGTTATTCCGAAAGGTTGGATAACGAAGATTGGAGTAGCTCTGGTTATAAGTCTGATGATGATTGGGATAGTTCCATAAGATATGACATAAGGGAAAGAGACAGAAGAAGACCCTCTAGACGCAGTAGTAATGCTTCCCAACGTTCAGAATTTACCTCTAATGGAGAGGAAATGAATCCTAGACCAAGAAAGCGTCGCCGTCGTCCTCATAAAGATGAGTACTCTACTCAACCAATGATAGATGATGACGCCATGCCAGTGGAATATAAGCCAATTGAGCCTTCAGATAATGAGCCCAATAACCCAACTAATTTAGATGATGAGGTATAAATCATCTACAGTAAGTAGAGGTCATCTGGCTAAAGACGGACAATAGTTGAGGTGAAAAAATTTATACCTAAATTTCGACCCCAAAGACCAAATAATTGGGGTCTTGGTCTGATTATGGCAATTTTACTGTTTGCTTGTGGCGATCGCGAAATTCCTATTAGATTGACTACACTTAATAGTCGCTTCACTGAAGAGAAACCTACTTTAAGTGGAGATGGGCGATTTTTGGCTTTTGTCTCTCACCGCAATGGCAAGCACCAATTGCTACTGTACGATATGAAAA
>CBZS010000044.1 GCA_000613065.1 Richelia intracellularis
AAATAGAGGGAGAGTGTGCAGGCACCTCAGTACAGGACAAAAAACGTGTAAACAAGCCAGGAAAATGGTTTCATATTAAATTTGTATAAAAATCAAAACGAAACCCTATGTCCGAGTTTAATAGATTACGCCTAATTATAGGAAAGCACTTTCAGTGGCATGGTGAACGATTAACACTTTTGGCACAATTTTTAGTAGCAGTGATAAGAGTAGGCAGTGTTAATTGATCTCAACTGTCAACAGCCTTCGTAGGTAAGACACTTCTGACATAAAATTACAAGCGATTACAAAGGTTTTTTCGGGAGTTTCGTATCGTATTGATATCGATATCACTGGGGCTAAATGGACCATCAGGGGTGCTGAGGCTGTTTTACCCCTGGGTTCTTTATACATGAGTGGCGATTGGGATGAATATTGGCAGTTTCATCTAAAACAATAACATAAAAGCAATCACCTGGCTTTGTACTCTAGTGGTATTCCTTTGATCAAGCAAGTTCTCAAAGCTCCTTGTTCTACTACCCCTCCACCTCTTCCAATACCTGTGTAAGTTCCACTCCCCGTCTTCCTAAAAGATTCGCACCCAAATGAATTCACATGAAACATTGAAACACCCAATGTAAAGTAGGAGTGGCAGTTGATTTACCTAACTGATTTTGAATTATTTGAGATCCTCGTTTTAGAGATTGGCATAATACCCTTTGACCTAAGCTGTAAACTAGCAAACACAAACCCATAACCATTCCCAAAGCCGCCACTCTTTTCCTTGAATTTAGAAACACAGTGGAAGTAAAAAACAATGGGTCTTTGAGAAACCGAAAACCATGTTCTGTAGATTGTTGTGCCTTATATTCACGTAAAACATCTTCGTTGCTAAGTTTGTCGGCATCAAGAAGATTGGTGGCAAGAATAAACCTCCGACCCTGTTCTGTGGCAATGGTAATTGCAGTTTCTTTGGGTACAATTTCGGCTTAAATATGGGAAATTAGGGTCGGTTGAGAATCCTTGCGAGGTCTACCATGTCCCCGGTGTTGGCCATATTCAATAACTTCAATATTTGCATCCAAGTTGATGAAATGGCAACTGACTCTCAAGTCATTTGGGTGCGTTGAATGGATCTTCGACACATGCAAATTCGTGTTGACACAATTTTCGTAGTTGGGATTGTGGCTGGGTATATTTTTTGGTCAGACGTTTGTTTTTCCAGTTGTTTGAAGTCAGATTCTTTACGGGGTTAACTTTCTATAACTAGCCACCGTTGTCGCACACCACCATAATCATTACAACAGAGGGCAATACGATATCCTGGGATTTTACTTGGTACAAATGCATCAATACTGTTCTTTTCTAATAGTTCTTTTCCGGCAGTTAGGGTTGCAGGAACTTGAGAGACCCATCTGAATGAGACTATCATCTGCAAATTGTCTTCAGTGTAAAAGGCTGCATCCGCAACAAATAAAGCATCAATGTGCCATTGTTTGTGGTAATCTGCCAGAAGTCTTCCAAACATGGCAGAATCGACTTCATTCCCATGTGCAACTCTTAAAGATAAAGGAATATGTCCATCACCACTCCACATCAAGTCAAGGATAAATTGTTTCAAATCTGGTTAGTGGTCTCTAAAATAACCATATGTAATTGTAATTAATCCTGATTGTACTGATGCTTCATCATCAGTACCAGTTCCATAATCCCCATGTATATGAAATGAACTTGAATCCAAGTGGAAGCTGTCCATTTTCACTCCAAATCTATCTGCTGCTGATAGTGGGACTCGGATAAAAATTTCCGTTAATCCTGCATCATATAGTTTGTCTAAGACTCTGCCCAAGGGTTCATCGTTCAAATGTTCTGGTTGTATTCTCTCTGCCAATAAATGTTCCGTTGCAATCCCTTAAAAGAACTTCTCAAATGAATATAGTGGTGCACAGATAAAGCCTAAGCCATTGAAAATCATTGGTTTGACCACTTGGCCTGCGCTCATTATTTATTGGGGATGAGTTCCAAGCAGTTAGTTAAACAAATCAACCAAACTCATTTCATCAATAATCCCTGCCACTATGCCTAAGTGAGCGATATCTTGTACTTTGATTTGTGATTCAGAAAAACTCATACTTCAAAAATACAACATTTTGCGATCGCACTTGCGGAATGTGGGTTACCACCCCCAATAACATTCATTCTGTCAAGAAACTATCAAATTTGCTCAAAATGAAAGTAATTTTTTTGCCGTAGCATCAAGATGATTTTACGTCTGTTTTAAGATAACTTTTGTTTTATATTCAAAAAAAAATCATAATGTAAATTATGCCTTTAACGATTCAATAGAGTTTTGTCTCTACCTTAATAGGATGAAAAAAAGCTTACATATAGTATTTACACGTAATTAATATATAACAACGAATTAATAGGGAGAATGAAAATTTATTCCGTCCGCACTTATACTTACGTGTAACTACTTGGACTTGAAGTAGCAAGTTAAATAATTGTTGACGCGAACATAAAGTTGCTGTAAAAACACTTTAACAACCACAGCCAACTTCTTACAGAAACTTTATTGTGTAGAATCGGAAACACTGAATAATAGTGATGGCTTATTTTAAACTTGATTAGTTCATTAGTATCAATACCCCAACAATGAATATTTAGCTAAAGAAAAAACAGGAGCATGAAATGCAATACCATTTTTGTTTATTAATTGATAACCTGGATTAATTCACAAAATATTTTCGCTGGCAAGATAGCCCCTCACTCCTATGACCACTTAGTAAAGGAATCTAAGAACATGAACTCTAAAGCATTATCACATCCAGTTAATCCTATCGAAGTAGGGGTTTATGAATGTGACATTCATTTAAAGTTTCGGTTTATCGAAGAAAAAAGTCTATTGGGCGATCGCGATCAGCTTTTACAAGTACTGTTAGAAATGATTACGGATGGTTCTGATGAGTTCTTAGATATCTTAGACCAGGCAGTTAAGGTACGAGAAGCATCGGAGTTTTCAGCTTCGCCACCAATGAGAAGACAACTCATGCGCTTACGTAATTCTGTAGACAGCAATCAATAGTGAACTACATTCATCTATTCATAGATAAATAGTTTATCGGCTATAAAAAGGTAGATGTTTCCAATTTGCCTATTTTATTTGCCTGTGTCCTTTTCAAGTGAGCTTATTTATTTGGGTGCGACTTTTTTTGTAAGACGGGGAGTGGAACTTAGACAGGTATTGGAAGAGGTGGAGGGGTCGTAGAACAACGAGCTTTGAGAAGTTGCTTGCTCAAAGGAATACCACTAGAGTACAAAGCCAGGTGATTCCGTTTATGTTCTTGTTGTAGATGAAACTGCCAATGCTGATCCCAATTGCCACTGATGTATAAAGAACCCACGGGTAAAACAGCCTCAGCACCCCTCATGGTCCATCTAGCCCCAGTGATATCCATCCTTTCTTTAATCAGGTGGCGACAAGCACCCTCAATCACCCCCGTGGCCATGGGGAATCCATCTTTTAAGTAATCGTCATATTTGAGGTATTTGGCATTGTTAAGTAAATATCTAGCACAGGTATCGATGGGTTTACCATCTTGGGGGGTGAGTTTGGGTAAAGTCGCACTCCAGCGCATGCCTGTGGCAACTGAACTTGATTTACCTTCAAGTAAAAGCTGTAAAGTTTGCTCTCCCAAGCTTATGCCTGTGTTGAAGTCTGAGAATAAAAAACAAATGCAGCTTTCCACAAATACTCAATCACATTAATAATACCCCTGTCTTAGTCCATGAGAATATTGCTGTGCTGGTAGATAAAACTCCCCATCCAAAGGAAATAGCGTATTTATCTTTCTTCCTCCATAACAGATTATATTGGCGATTACTGTGCCAAATAATGTGGTAAATTTCCGGGACTTTTTTTTCTTGTGTGTTCTGTTTACTGAGTCTGTGCCTGCACACTCTCCCTCTATTTCATTTTGAGTGCGTTTATCAAAATATCTTTGTTTGTAACAACCGTCTCAATAGTTCGTATCCATTGTCAAGTAACTTACTCTCTATCTGGGAGCGTTATAACCCACAAATGCTGACTGAGTCTAACCAACTAACTCTTTTTTCAAATACTTCTCGTGCTTGTGACCAAAAGATACCTTGATTTGATGTAGATGCTTGGATAGGGTGTGGAACTGTTCCTGTTTTCTCACTTTTTACAAGCCAATTCCATCAAGTAAATTTTTGGCTGTTAATATTACTCTGGTTGACTTGTGATTTATTATTCTTATATGATACTCCCTACTACCAAAAGAGTCGCACCTTATTTATTTTGTCTAAATTCCGATGCATTACAATGTGGGTTGGGTAAAATCAAATTCCAGTTTTTAGCATCTATAATCTAAGAAAAATTGGGTGTCTTCCGGTGCAGTGATTGCTGGCCTCTGGGCATAGTGCAGATCATTTATACATTATTCGGGGTAATTCATTTTATTCTCTAGCTTCTCCGGGTTAAGAGAAGGCTTCTCACTCAGTTCCATCTGCTTTACAAGTCCACAAATTATTTGATTGTCACTATCTCAGCTATTTAGCTGTGACCAAAGCATTAATTTCTATATTTGGTCTTGTGTTTAGATTCTCATTTATTGCCTACGGAGGAAGTATCTTAGATTTATATAGTTATTTCTGTGTAGTGCCATAGTATCTTTGAGCAAACAACCATATAAAGTTCGTTGCTCAAAGAGCCCTGTACTTGCTCAACTCAATTTGCTAAACCATGTTCTAGAGCAAAGCGTACCAACTCAGTGCGGCTATTAGTACCAGTTTTACTAAATAAACGGCTGACATATTTTTCTACATTACGTACGCTGGTATCCAAACGACGGGCAATTTCTTTGTTCATTAAGCCTTCTGCCACTAAATTTACAACACTTTGTTCTCTGGGGGTTAAGTCAATTTTAAAAGGTGCAGGAGAATGGGAAATAGAAGTACGTTGGGTTAATAAGGCTTTAATTTGAGCAATTTGATTGGCAAGTTCGGCAATATCTGGGGTTTCCCCATTCTCAGGGTTCGCACTAGTTTTGTTGATCCCTCTATTGAGTAGATTTTCTACAATGGCTACTAATTCATCTGGGTCAAAGGGTTTGGGAAGATAAGCATCTACACCCGCTTGATAACCTTGAATGCGATCGCTAGTCATACCCTTAGCAGTTAAAAATATCACTGGCAAGGAATGAAAGCGTGGATCTTCCCGTACTTGTTTGAGAAACTGATAACCATCCACCTGGGGCATCATAATATCCGAAATAACCAAATCAGGTGTTATTTGCTGCATCATATCCCAGCCTTGATTAGCATTACTGGCAACTTGAACATTGAAGCCGCTTTCTTGTAAATACTCCCTTACGGCTTCACGCAATCCTGGTTCATCATCTACCAGTAACAATTGTGCTGACATTTAACCTATCCTTGATGCGACTCTCTCTTTTCCAATGTACCTAAATTGGTAGTCTGTTGGTAAGGAAACATCTCTACGGGAGGGGTACCCCTAAGGAAAAGTATCAGGTAATTCTGGATTTTGGATTTTACGGTCTGGTATGAATAAAAAACTTCTCGTATCCCGTAAGCTTTTTAAAACTCTTCCAAAACTGTGATTTTGTAATTATCAATGCAATTACAATGGTTTCAGCAATCAATTCACACTAAGTGTATTTTTGTTTATAATTCTGGATTCTCTAGCTCCAAATAGAGACAGTCCTTTAAGCCAAGCATACCAAGATTATAGCCTTGGTAAGAGAGTGACGCAAAAAATGTATGAATAAAAATCATGAAAGCTCAATCAAAGGGTCATTTCACCACACCCTCTAAGCTTTCTCCTACTTAGAAGACAGAAACACCGCTGTATCAGTTAAGATTATTAATATTTCCCCAACTTGCGACTACTTACAATTAGAACATGGATAATCTTGCGGAATTTCAAGACACTTTTGATGTCATTGTCGTTGGCGCAGGTCACTCTGGTTGCGAAGCAGCCTTGGCAACAGCCCGCCTTGGTTGTCGGACTCTGCTACTAACACTTAATTTAGATAAAATTGCTTGGCAACCTTGTAACCCCGCAGTGGGGGGGCCAGCAAAATCCCAACTAACCCATGAAGTCGATGCTTTGGGTGGGGAAATTGGCAAGATGGCAGACCGCACGTACCTGCAAAAACGGATTCTCAACTCTTCACGGGGTCCTGCAGTGTGGGCATTACGGGCCCAAACCGATAAGCGTGAATATGCAGCGGTAATGAAATGCATAGTGGAAAACCAAGAAAATCTCAGCGTCCGGGAAGGAATGGTCACGGATTTATTGCTAAGTACTAACAACGAGATTACTGGTGTCAAAACATATTTTGGGGTAGCTTTCCAATGTCAAGCTGTGATTCTCACCACCGGAACCTTCTTGGGAGGGAAAATCTGGGTTGGGAATAAATCCATGGTTGCTGGTAGGTCTGGAGAATTCGCTGCCACTGGATTAACGCAAACTTTAAACCGCTTGGGTTTTGAAACTGGAAGGCTAAAAACAGGAACCCCCGCACGAGTAGACAAAAGGTCTGTAGATTACAGAAAAATGACACCTCAAGGAGGGGATGAGGATGTACGTTGGTTTAGCTTTGATCCGGAAGTTTGGGTAGAAAGGGAGCAAATGCTGTGCTACATGACTCGAACGACCCCAGAAACCCATCGTATGATTCGAGAAAATTTACACCTCTCCCCCGTATATGGAGGTTGGGTGAAAGCAAAGGGTCCTCGTTATTGCCCCAGTATTGAAGATAAAATTGTCCGGTTTGCAGATAAAGAGAGCCATCAAATTTTCATTGAGCCAGAAGGCCGAGATATTCCCGAATTGTACATTCAAGGGTTTTCCACAGGTCTACCAGAAAGTTTACAAGTACATCTTTTACGTAGTCTGCCCGGGATGGAAAACTGTGTCATGCTACGTCCTGCTTATGCAGTTGAGTATGATTATTTGCCTGCAACTCAGTGTTATCCGACAATGATGACCAAGAAAATTTATGGCCTATTTTGTGCCGGGCAAATCAATGGAACTACGGGATATGAAGAAGCCGCAGCCCAAGGGATTGTAGCGGGTATCAATGCTGCACGGCTAGTTAGAGGTGAAGAAATGATTGTTTTTCCTCGAGAGGGAAGTTATATTGGTACGCTTTTAGATGACTTGTGTACCAAAGACTTACGGGAACCATATCGAATGTTGACTAGCCGATCAGAGTATCGTTTATTGCTAAGACCAGATAATGCCGATCAACGGATGACACCTTTGGGTAAGCAAATTGGCTTAATTTGCGATCGTCGATGGCAATTATTTACAGAAAAGCAAGCCAATATTGCCGCAGAAAAAGAGCGTTTGCAACTGACGAGAGTTAAAGAACATGAAGATACAGGTAAAGCGATCATCCAAGCAACAGGGCAAGCCATTAAAGGTTCTATTACCATAGCAGACCTGTTACGTCGTCCGGGATTTCACTACATAAGCCTTGAAGAATATGGATTAGGTCAAAGCAATCTTGCCCGTGCAGAAAAAGAAGGGGTAGAAATAGAAATTAAATATTCTGGTTACCTTACTAGACAGCAAAATCAAATCGACCAAATTGCTCGCCAAGCCCACCGTTCCCTACCTACTGATTTAGACTATGGTCAAATTGATACTTTATCCAAAGAAGCACGGGAAAAACTCAATCGTGTAAAACCCCTTACCATAGGCCAAGCAGCACGTATAGGTGGAGTTAACCCTGCCGACGTTAATGCTTTATTAATATATTTAGAATTGGGTAAAAAAAATACCCAGACGGATTTTCCAGCGTTATCTTGAATCAAACTTTATTAAGCGCGAGTATAGCAAGAAGGAAAGATTTAAGGACATGGGTATGATAGATGACATAAGATGTTCTACAGCTATCATGTAACAATATCCAGAAACCTTCTAAAAATAATATTTTTCGTTATAAACTGCGTAGTTGAAGCAAAATCTGGGAAACAGTAACTCCACTTACCAGGAATCAACTGATTTGTTAATCATTAACCATTAACTCTATCAACAAAAATTAAAGTAATTCCCAGGGACTAGGGTTTGGAATTATTGACTACCCCTAAAGCCAGCAGAATAAAACGCTATGTCACAAAGAGCCAGCACGCATCTAATCATTCCTGAACCATCAGAAGAGCTATTATGCAGCGAAGCTTGGACCATCGAAACCTATGCAGATGGTTTGATGGACGAGCTTTTCGCTGATATTGATCAATTTCTTGATGGGAATGAACTCTCAACCCAGACTGTTTTAGCAAAGCACATCCCCCTGCAAACAGTTCAGGTTTCACCAATTGTTTTAGCTAATGCCTATGGTTCTATACTCCCGGGAAGTTATCAAGCCGATGGTCATCAATTAAGTCGGGTAGTAACTCCCAACCTGAAAAAACGGGTTAAAAAACGCTCCATTAAGCAGAAAGTAGGTATTTTAGGGAGAATCTTTTCCTTAATAGCCATATTTGGATTAGCCAACGCTGGTATGGTGTCGTTACTGAACTCTGGAATATTTAACCGTCTGGGAAATTCGTCTTACCAACAAGTTATAAATAAAAACCCTACCCAGGCAAAACCTGTGCAGCTTACGAAAGCTCAGGTTGAATCTGATTTTGCTAGTTACATATTGGGTGCTTTAGCAGTAATTGAACCTCAAGAAGCAAGAAATCTCCAATCATCCCGCAGATTAATTGCTTCTCAGTCTAATATCAATCGCACTGCACTAAGTTACTTCAGTGAACGACCCAATGGTGATTTAGCACCACCACGCACAGCTGAAAATACAGTGCCATCTGCCAGCCAAACCGTTGGGGTTGTAGAACGTATATACATTCCTCCCACATATCAAGCACCTTTGCCCATGCGTTATGCACCTAAAACGGTTCTTGCACTTGGCAACACTCAATCACCTGCAACGAATGTGCCTCAATCGGTGCCTTCGTCTCGGTCCAAGACAAATTCAACAGAAAAAGTAATCGCGCCAGTACAGAAAAATCTGAAACCAGTAAAGGTGCAGACTTCCCCCATTACTCTCAAACAACCCCAACAAACTGTACCGAAGCCATTAGCATCTCCAAAAAAACCACAAACAAAGCTTATAACTCCAACACAGACAAATCCAACTGCAAGTCAATTAGCATCTGTTACTGTCGGAAGTGCTGCCCATATTTTGGAAGGTTTGCTTGAATTGGGTGAAAAATCAGCTGCTTTATTTAAAATCAACGGAGTTACCCAACGTATTGAAATTGGTGAAAGTATTGGTTCCAGTGGTTGGACGTTGGTAGATGTAGAAAAAGGTAAAGCTGTTATTAGACGGAATGGAGAAGTGCGCTCCATTCTTACTGGGCAAAAATTTTAAGATAGTCTTTGGGCTAATAACATTTAAATTATTTAGGTGGGACTCTTTTGGTAGTACGGAGTATGATATAAGACTAAGAAATTACAAGTCAACCAGAGTAGTATTGACAGCCAAAAATGTACTTGATGGAATTGGCTTATAAAAAGTAAAAAAACAGGAACAGTTCCACACCCTATGCAAGCATTTACATCAAATCAAGGTATGTTTTGGTCACAAGCACGAGAACTATTTGAAGAGATATTTAGTTCGTTACACTCAGACAGCATTTCTGGGTTAGAAGACTCCCAGATAGAGAGTAAGTTACTTGACAATGGATACGAAATATTGAGACGGTTGTTACAAACAAAGATATTTTGATAAACGCAGTCAAGATGAAATAGAGGGAGAGTGTGCAGGCACAGACTCAGTAAACAGAACACATAAGAAAAAATTGTCGCGGAAATTGACCACATTATTTGGCACAGTAATCGCCAATAGAATCGGTTATGGAGCAAGAAAGATAAATAGCCTATTTCCTTTAGATGGGGAGTTTAATCTAGCAGCACAGCAATATTCTCATGAACTAAGACAGGGATATTATGCATGTGATTGAGTATTTGTGGAAAGCTGCATTTCTCTTTTATTCTCAGACTTCAACACAGGCAGAAGGTTTGGAGAGCAAACGTTTACAGCTTATCCTTGAAGGTAAATCAAGTTCAGTTGCCCCAGGTATGCGCCGGAGTGCGACTTTACCCAAACTCACCCCCCAAGAACGTAAACCCGTGGATACCTGTGCTAGATATTTTTTTTACAATGCCAAATACCTAAAATATGAGGATTACTTAAAAGCTGGCTCCCCCATTCCCAGGGGGCTGATTGAGGGTGCTTGTCGCCATCTGATTAAAGACAGGATGGATATCACTGGGGCTAAATGGACCATCAGGGGTGCTGAGACTGTTTTACTCCTGGGTTCTTTATACATCATTGGCGATTGGGATGAGTATTGGCAGTTTCATCTACAATAAGAACATAAACGCAATCACCAGGCTTTGTACTCTAGTGGTATTACTTTGATAAAGCAAGTTCTCAAAGCTAGTTGTTCTACTAGCCCTCCACCTCTTCCAATACCTGTCTAAGTTCCACTCCCCGTCTTACTCAAAAAGTCGCACCCTTATTTTTTCTGGCCTTGTCATGCAGTTTTTCTAAAATCGGACGAGATTCTGACCACGCCACCGTCTCGTCTAACTTCATCAACAGGGTCTTATTGCTTTCTAACTTCTGGTATGGCTGTTCAAGTTCCCCGATTTTTTTTTCTCCCATGGGGATTCAACCCCAGCTTCTGCTGTGCCTATACTCTCATCTCGCGAGCTACTTGCTCAATTTTTCGAGGTGCCCAGTTCTTACTTTCTGGTACCTCACCCGTAAAGCCCAGAATAATGTCATAAATCGTTTATAACTAGAAAGTAAGCGATATAGAGCAATGTTATGTATGAAGACTTTTACTCCCAAGGGTTAGAAAAGGCAAAACAAAAGGACTTTACGGGAGCTATTGAAGTGTTTAACCAGGCTTTACAGCAAAATCCATACTGGGACGAATTATACTGCCAACGGGGCTTGGCTTATTTTGATACAGGAGCAATTCATCAAGCAGTTTCCGATTATACAAAAGCTATTGAACTCAATTCCCAATACCCAGAAGCTTATTACGGAAGAGCATTAGCAAGATTAACGTTAAAAAACTTACCTGGCTCCCTCTCAGATGTGGAGAAAGCCATTAGCTTAAAGCCCAATTCTGCTGCTGCTTATAATTTACGGGCAGTCATCAATCGCAAACAAGGTCGTATTCACGATGCGATAACTAATTTTAAACAAGCTGCACAATTATATTTAAAGCAAAAAGAGAAGGAAAATTGTCGCCATTGTTTAGAACGTTTACAACAGTTACAACCAAAACCCCAAAGGCCAATTAACCAGCTAGAAAAAAGACCGAAAACACCCATCATTTCTGAAAAATATTACTTCCACCAATTGCTAGACAAAGCCGAGTCTGCGGACACGAGACAAGCAATGGAAGATTTGAACTGGATATTAAAAGCCGATCCCCAAGATGCTAAAGCTTATTGCTGTCGTGGGGTTGTGTATTGTAAGTTAGGCAAATATCAAGAGGCGATCACAGATTTTAACCAATCATTGCGGTTAGACTTCCAAGATGCTATCGTTTATCGCAATCGTGGTAAAGCTCGTTCCATGTTTGGGGATCGTCAAGGAGCAATAGCAGATTTTAACCAAGCTTTACAAATAGAACCAGAAGATCCCATGACTTACATTGCTAGAGGCAATGCTTACCGAGTCATGGGAGATTACCTCAAAGCAATTGATGACTATAATCAAGCATTACAAAGAAATACAGATAATCCCCATACCTACTACAACCGTGGAATGACTTACACTTGCATAGAAGAAATGCAACTTGCCTGTGATGATTATCAAAAAGCTGCTAGCATTTTCTGCGAACAAGAAGATTGGGATAATTATCAGTTAGTCATAGATAGTTTGGAAAACATCACTACATCCACTGCACAAAAGACAAAAGCGACTGCAGAACTCTTGCGTCAGCGTTTACTACGAATGGTAGGAGGATATTGGGAAATAGCCGAACGTTTGATTGAACAGGCAAAATATGATTATCCAGGAATGCCAGAACCATGGTACATCGAAAAAGTCGTTCATGACTTAGAACGCAATCGGGGATTATAGGGATATGCGAAATAACTTGAAAATCCGGTGTTGCTTAATCAGGGGATGATTTCACTAAATTTTCAACGATTTGTCAATGGTTTCAAACCCTAATTCATCCCGCACTTATGCAACGTCTAGATTTGTAGTTGAGATCTTAAGTTCTTGAGATAATTAGTCATGATAATTGAGGAACTTGTAGATAAAAATATCCCATTACAGTGTGCAGGGGATAATTGATGCTCTATTATCTAATCCCACCCATCACGATTAAATATGCCCAAAACTGGAGCAAGAATGAGTCCTGCGACAAAACCGCCAAGATGTGCCCAGTAAGCCACTCCTCCTGTTTCCACACTTATATTACCTGCTGCTTGTAAACTTGCCACCCCAGAAATAATATTTCGAATAAAGAAAAAGCCAATAAGAATTAGAGCTGGGATTCTAATGGTGGTGATGAAAAATCCTAAAATGGCTAAAGTGACAACCCTCGCTTGGGGAAAACGTATGGCATAAGCACCTAAAACCCCAGAAATTGCTCCACTCGCACCCAAGGAAGGAATAGCAGAATTCATGCCAATAAACCACTGGCACAGTCCTGCAAACACTCCACAAGTTAGATAAAAAATTAAATATTTAACATGACCTAATCTATCTTCAATGTTGTTCCCAAATACACAGAGAAACAACATATTAGAAATTAAGTGCCACCAGCCACCATGTAAAAACTGTGATGTAATTAAAGTTGCCCATTCTGGTACTTCTTGACCCACTACTATACCTTGAAAGGTGGCACTTAGCTCTCTCGGAACAACTGCATATAGTTGAAAGAATTGCTCTAGTTCTGCATTTGACAGACTAATTTCATGGAGAAAAACAACGATATTTATACCTATTAGTCCATAAGTCAAGTATGGTCTAATCCTTGTTGGATTTTCGTCATAGAGGGGAAACACAGGTTTTATTCCTCATGATTAGCGTTATCTGGAATATAGCTTGAATGGGCAGAATTCTGTAAGCAGCAGAAGTAACCCTTGTTTTTTCCCATTTAAACTATGAGGAAAAATTTAACAAATGGGCACCTCGGTTAATCGGCGTTCCATAATAGAGGGATTAATTGAGGTGTTCTACTGGGCATTGTCTATACTGCAAGTCTACGAGGATTAGAAAAAATGGGAAACATCGGGTTAAACAAAATCACATTTGTGTAAATTGCCTTCGCCAATTTATAAATATCTATAATCCACCAAAAGGATACTCAAATGAGATCAAACAAGAATGCTTAAAAGCATAGGTTAATGGCTCGGAATTTAGGGCTATTGAACGCCAAAAAGGATTTCATCACACAACCATAATTATTTGGGTAAAACAAGTTGGTGAAAAATTGCCAGATGCACCATCAATAGAGTATATCCCAGAAGTTGGAGAACTGGACGAATTAGAAACTTTTGTCGGTTCAAAAAAAAACAAAATTTGGTTGTAGACAGCAGTAGACCATTTCCGCCAAGGAATTTTAGCTTGGGTACTGGGAGACCATAGTGTAGAAACCTTTCAAGCTTTGTGAGATATTGTCTAGCTGTGGAAGTGCTATTTTTATGTCACAGATGGATAGAAAGTTTACGCCAGTTTTGTTGAACCAGGAGACCATATTATTAGCAAAACATATATGACCAGAGTAGAAGGGGAAAACACACGTTTACGTCATTATCTTCCACGTCTACATCGAAAAACATTATGCTACTCTAAATCCGTAGATATGCTTCAGCACTCTATTCGATTGTTACTTCATTACTTTAAGTATAGATAAATACCTGTATTTGGTTGATTCATCCCGCACTTATGCAATGCCAATTCTTCAGTCCAATAGTTGCCTTGACTGACTGCTTAGCAATGGAACCAATTAACTTGCCTCCCATTTCATTAACCCAGTGATCAAAAACTTGTTTGACCTGAGCTCTAATTTGAGAACCCTCTCGATTATCTTTTTTCTGTTTTGTAGTCAATGGATGATTGCGGTAGGCTCGTTCATGAATGTGACTGAGGAATTGTAAGATCTGTAGAATCCATTCTATAGATTAACTAGCATAGGCACTATCTGCCCAAACCTCTTCCCCCTGGTTTTGGTCATCCAACAGTGGCCCTAACAGTTGGGAATCATGCACTGAGGGATCTGTGACTTGATAGCGACGAATAAAACCGTACTCCACATCAGTCTCGATGTGGTTTTTATAACCAAAGTAACTCTGACCATTCTTTTTTGTTCAGCGAACATCGGTATCCTTCTGGGACAAACGATAAGGCTTTTACTGCCAACTTTCGGGAATTTATCCTTGGGCAAGTTTTTGCTTCTCTTCCTTAGTATTATGCTGCTTGGGAACTGGAATCATTGTGGCATCTACTATTTGACTCCCCTTAGCTTGCTAGCCTTGGTCTCTCAGGTCCCTATCAAATTAATTGTTCAAACACTTCTTGAATAAGACCCTGCTGCTTCAAGTGCTGGCGAAATAACCAAACTGTAGTTGCATCTGGTACTGGTTCTGCTAGCCCCAAGCCCAAAAATCTCATGAACGATAGTCGGTAATTGACCTGGTACTCCAGTTCTTCATCACTGATGTTGTACAGTTGTTGCAGCACAAGCATTTTGAACATGACTATTGCATCTATGGGCTTTCGCCCAGCATTATTTGTTCTGGCCTTGTCATGTACTTGTTCTAAAATCGGACGAAATTATGATAAAGGCACCGTCTCGTCTAACTTCATCAACAGGGTCTTCTTGCTTTCTAAATTATGGTATGCCTGTTCAAGTTCCCCGACTTTTTTTTCTTCCATGGCGATTCAACCCCAACTTCTGCTCTTCCTATAATACTCTCATCTCACGAGCTACTTGCTCAAATTATCGAGGTGCCCTAATGTTGTTTTTGATATTTTACACAAACTACAAATATATTTATGTTTTATACCCCGACTTTTTAGATACAGAACTTCCAT
>CBZS010000045.1 GCA_000613065.1 Richelia intracellularis
AAGTCATTATTAACGCAGCCGCATATACCGCTGTGGATCAGGCTGAGAGCGAGCCAGAATTGGCCTTGGCAATTAATGGAAAAGCACCGGAAGTTTTAGCCTCCATAGCTAGAGAAATGGGAGCTTTCCTAATTCACATCTCTACTGATTATGTATTTGATGGTAATAGTGGTAGCCCCTATCAAGTTCATGCCAGTACTAATCCTTTAAGCGTTTATGGTCATACAAAACTTGTAGGGGAACAAGCAATTCGCAATGCGGAGGTAAACCACATCATTCTCCGCACAGCCTGGGTGTATGGAACCTATGGTAAAGGTAATTTTGTCAAAACCATGTTGCGATTAGCAGCAGAACGTGAGGAAATTCGCGTTGTTGCCGATCAAATTGGTAGTCCTACCTGGGCAAAAGATATTGCTGGAGCGCTCGCCCAGATTATACCCCAAATACATCCAGATATTTCTGGAACTTACCACTACACCAATAGTGGAGTTGCTAGCTGGTATGACTTTGCCATTAGCATTTTTGCAGAGGCTCAACAGATAGGCTTTCCTTTGCGGGTAAAACGGGTTGTTCCCATTACCACCTCTGATTACCCGACTCCAGCTCACCGTCCTGCCTACTCAGTCCTCAATTGTAACGGGATAACTCCAATTTTAGGGGATTATCCACCCTACTGGCGCCAAAGCCTACAAAAAATGTTAATAGAACTTTATACACAAACAAATTTATGAAAGCATTAATTCTTTCCGGTGGTAAAGGTACGAGGCTACGTCCCCTCACCTACACAGGAGCAAAACAGCTTGTCCCTGTTGCTAATAAGCCAATATTATGGTACGGCATTGAAGAGATGGTAGCGGCAGGGATTACTGATATTGGTATTGTGATTAGTCCTGAGACTGGAGCAGAGGTTCAGGCTAAAACTGGAAATGGGGAAAGATTTGGAGCAAAAATTACCTATATTCTACAGTCAGAACCTGCGGGACTTGCCCATGCGGGAAAAGTTGCTCTACCCTTTCTAGGTGATTCTCCCTTTTTGATGTATTTGGGAGATAACTTAATCCAACAGGGAGATTTAAGCTATTTCTTGCAGCAATTTACGAATCAACAGCCAGAAGCTTTAATTCTTTTACGCCAAGTGGATAATCCTAGTGCTTTTGGTGTAGCCAAGGTTGATGATACAGGTAGGGTGTTGGAACTAATAGAAAAGCCTAAAAATCCCCCTTCCAATTTAGCCCTAGTGGGGGTTTATTTCTTTTCCTCTGTGATTCACCATGCGATCGCAAATATTCAACCTTCAGCCAGGGGAGAGTTGGAAATTACTGATGCGATTCAATACCTAATTGATGAGGAAAAACCTGTCACTGCTTGTCAGTTGGAAGGTTGGTGGTTAGATACAGGTAAAAAAGATGACCTATTAGAAGCCAATCGTCTGATCCTTGATACCTACCTCAAATCATCCATTACAGGTGAAGTAGATGCTGAAACTAATCTCAGTGGAAGAGTGCAATTAGGCAAATATTCCCAACTAGTTAACTGTACAATTCGGGGACCAGTCATTATTGGTAATAACTGCTACTTGGAAAATTGTTTTGTTGGTCCTTATACAAGTATTGCGGATAATAGCCACCTTATAGATACAGATTTAGAGCATAGCGTAGTATTGGAAGGTGCAAAAATAGCAGGAATAGAAAAAAGAATTATTGATAGTGTAATTGGACAGAGGGCAAAGCTAACCGTTGCACCCCGTCGTCCAAGAGCCCTACGCTTTATGATTGGTGACGACTGTCAAATTGAATTGGCTTGAAATAGTTAGGAGTTAGGAATCTTTAACTCCTACCCTAGTCTGGGGTAAGTCACTATGCGTCTCCGGGAAAGCCATTCGAGAACAATGCCAAGGGCAAACAAAGAACACTCCCAGCCTGGAGGCAGACAACGTTAGCTGACTTATCTAAGTAGCCACTACGTGTCTACACTCCCTTACTTCTTCAAGGAGTTCCCACAGCACCAGAGTAAATTAGACCACGTTGTAAATCCATAGTTAAAATTGCACCATCACGGATTACTTGAGTTGCTTCTTTTACACCAACAATTACAGGCACACCCAAACGCAAACCAATAACTGCCGCATGACTATTAAGACTTTCTTCCTCAGTAACAATTCCACTGGCTTTGCGGATAGCTTCGACAAAATCTGCACTTGTATTTTTAGTGACTAAAATTTCCCCGTGATTAAAAGTACCTACATCTGAGCTTGTGTATGCAACCCTTGCCCGACCGCTCACTGAGCCTTGCCCTAGACCAATACCTAGACCAAGGACTGTAGTTACAACTTCTACCTTAATCAAATCAGTAGAACCGGAAACCCCTTGTAAAGTACCAGCTGTCATAACCACTAAATCCCCCTCCGAAACAAGATTATTTTCCAAGGCAACATTAGTTGCTGCTTGGAAGGTTTGACCAGTGGAAGGCAATTCTAATACCAATAAGGGCTTAACGCCCCATACTATTTGTAGTTGTCGTGCTACATTGACATGGGGAGTAACAGCTAAGATTGGAGTCCGGGGACGGAATTTGGAAACATTACGGGCTGTTGCACCAGTTTGAGTCAAACTCATAATGGCCGCTGCTTCTAGCTGTTCAGCAATTTGACCCACCGCTTGACTAATAGCATTGGGGATAGAACGTCTAGGATTTACAATCTGCCGACCATAAGTATTTTCTGCAATTTCCTGCTCAATTCTTTTAGCAATTCTTGCCATAGTAGCCACGGCTTCCACGGGAAATTCGCCCACGGCTGTTTCATTGGAAAGCATGACTGCATCCGTACCATCCAGGATAGCATTTGCCACATCTGATACTTCCGCCCTGGTAGGGCGCGGATTATTCACCATGCTATCTAACATTTGGGTAGCAGTGATAATGGGTATACCCAAGCGGTTAGCTGTGGCAATTAAACGTTTTTGCAACACAGGAACGTCCTCTGCTGGGAGTTCTACCCCTAAATCACCCCTCGCTACCATCACACCATCACACAAGGCGAGAACTGCTTCCATTTGTTCGATCGCTTCATGTTTTTCAATTTTGGCAATTACGGGCACTTGTTTGCCGGTACTGGAGATTAATTCCTTAATTTCCATCACATCCTGAGGATTACGCACGAAGGAAAGTGCTACCCAGTCTACTCCTTGATCTAGACCAAACATTAAATCTTCTCGGTCTTTATCTGTGAGAGCTTTAATTGATAGGTAAACCCCAGGAAAGTTCACACCTTTATTGTTGGATAACTTACCGCCTACTGTAACGCGACAGTGTAAATCGCCTTTCCCCTTGTTTACCTCCTCTACACACATCTCCACCTTGCCATCATCGAGTAGAATGGTAGCTCCGAGGGGTACTTCTTCTGCCAGATGTTCGTAGGTAATACAGCTAATTTCTTGACTTCCGACAACTGGGCGATTAGTTAAAGTAAAGCGATCGCCGTTCTTAACTACTATGGAACCATGTTCAAACTTACCCAGGCGAATTTTGGGACCTTGCAAGTCCTGAAGAATAGCCACTGGTTGATTGAGTTCAAAGGCAGTTTGCCGAATTAAGCGAATGTTACGCTGATGATCGGCATGGTTTCCATGGGAAAAGTTTAACCGCAGGGTTGTTGCACCGGCTTCTATAATCGCCTTTAGCCTTTGTGGGCTACTGGTGGCAGGACCGATAGTAGCAACAATTTTTGTCCGGCGGATTGAATCTCTTAATTGCATGGGGGCTGAATCTAGGGAGCTATTCCGGGAATGAATAATGATAGGATTTTGTAGAGACACTTGTCTGTGACCACTGAGTGAATCAATTATAATAGGCTCAAATATGAGAAAACAGTGGCGTTGCATATTTGCGGGATGAATAAACCAAATACAAGTATTCCACTGTTACTTAATTCCTTTAAGTAACAGTGGAATAGAGTGCTTAAGCATATCTACGGATTTAGAGTAGCATAATGTTTTTCGATCTAGACGTGGGAGATAATGACGGAAACGTGTGTTTTCCCCTTCTACTCTGGTCATATATGTTTTGCTAATAATATAGTCTCCTGGTTCAACAAAACTGGCGTAAACTTTCCATCCATCTGTGACATAAAAATAGCACTTCCAGAGGTAGACAATATCCCACAAAGGTTGAAAGGTTTCTGCACTATGGTCTCTCAGTACCCAAGCTAAAATTCCTTGGCGGAAATGGTCTACTGCTGTCCACAACCAAATTTTGTTTTTTTTTACCGACGAAAGTTTCTAATTCGTCCAGTTCTGCAACTTCTGGGATATCCTCTATTGATGGTGCATCTGGCAATTTTTCACCAACTTGTTTTACCCAACTAATTATGGTTGTGTGATGAACTCCTTTTTGGCGTTGAATAGCCCTAAATCCCGAGCCATTAACCTATGCTTTTAAGCATTCTTGTTTGATCTCATTTGAGTATCCTTTTGGTGGATTATAGATATCTATAAATTGGCGTTCGCAATTCACACAAATGTGATTTTGTTTACCTCGACGTTTGCCATTTTTTCTAATCCTCGTAGACTTGCAGTATGGACAATGCACAGTAGAACACCTCAATTCATCCCTCTATTATGCAACGCCAAAATAGTTTCAGTTTATCAACTCAACAGCATCATTTCTCATTTAGGCAGATAATAGGGAATAGGCAATGAGAGAAATAGGAAGTTTTGATGCAAAGTGTCTACAGTTGAGTGAGACTATTTAGCTTTGGCAGTAGAGTTTCCCTCTTGTCTTGAATCATACCGCTATTGCGCCCCCAATCGCTGATAAATCTTACTCAATAAAAATTGTTGTTTAGTTAAATAAATAAATATTTGCTCAACAAAACTTTATTATTTACCGTTTTGTATCGTATACTCGCATTATTTGGTATCAAAGGAGTTATACGATGCTGATGTCGGAGGTAAAGAAGCCACTGACAATACCCCCCAAGGAATTATTAGCGCCTCCAGGTGGTTTCAATCCGACACTGGTAATGTTTTTCGGGGCAGTGGGAATTGTTATATTATCTGTTTGTGGCTACTGGGTTTGGCAGTGGCCTCACTGGATATGTTTTGCTTACAATGTATTAGCTCTGCATATTTCGGGGACAGTTATTCATGATGCTTGCCATCAGTCAGCCCACCGTGATCGCACTATGAATGCCATTTTAGGTCATGGTAGTGCTTTAATGTTAGCGTTTGCTTTTCCGGTTTTTACCAGGGTACATTTGCAGCACCATGGCAATGTCAACGATCCAGAAAACGATCCAGACCATTACGTTTCTACTGGAGGCCCTTTATGGTTGATTGCAGTTAGATTCTTCTACCACGAAATCTTTTTCTTTAAACGAAGACTATGGCGGCACAATGAGTTGACGGAGTGGTTTCTCAGCCGCTTATTTGTTGTGGCAATTGTCTTTATCTCAGTACAATACAATTTTTTGAGCTATATTCTCAATTTTTGGTTTGTGCCTTCTTTAGTGGTAGGAATTGCTTTAGGGCTATTCTTTGATTATTTGCCCCATCGTCCTTTTGTAGAGCGTAATCGCTGGAAGAATGCTCGGGTATATGCTAGTCCGGTTTTAAATATTTTAATTTTAGGGCAGAATTATCACTTAATTCATCACTTGTGGCCTTCTATCCCTTGGTATAAGTACCAACCCGCATATCACTTGATGAAACCATTGTTAGATGCCAAGGGTTCCCATCAATCTCTGGGATTATTACGTAAAAGAGACTTTTTAGAGTTTATGTACGATATTTTTCTGGGAATTAGGTTTCATCACCACCAATCTAGTAAAAAGGAACAGGGCAAAGAAAGTTAAGTATTGTTTGCCCTTATTTTCCTATATCAATTAGATGGTCTCCGCTTAAAAGTAGCGGAGATTTTTTTACAATGGGGAACTACGGTTTACTTCCTAGAACCCAATTTAGTAATACCCAAATTCCTATTTAGCTGAGAGTGGGAGATGAGGAGAAACTTGTATAGCCAGCAACTACCAAATACCAACATTACTTACCTAGGTTGATGGGGAAGAAACAAAGGGCTGCGGTAAGCTCCAATCAGGACGTAAATTGGCAGCATGACGTAAGTATATGTGATGTACAGAAGCAGAAATAGGAAGATAGGTATGTAATAAAAACCTGATGCAACCCTTGAGACTACCCTCAACATGCATTTCTTGCACATCCAACATTGGTATATTGTCCCATAACGGTCGAGAGCGGGCGATCGCAGCGGGGAAAGTTGCATCTAAATCTTTCGTTACGGAAAAGGTAACACTAATAATATCTGTAGGATGTAATTGATTGCGTTGTTCCAATTCATCCAATAGTTCCATCACAGCTGCTTGCATTGCCTCACTTGTATTTTCTGAGACAGTTGTTGCGCCGCGAATAGCCCGTATTCGCCACTCCACGCCAAGTTCCTCCTGGATTTCCTCTTTTAGTTATTATTCCCTAGCACTGAAAAAAGCACAATCAAAGTTTAAGGTCTGTATAGCCATAAGGGTAAACCACTCGTACACATTTCAAAATCCAACCAATCTATTCCCCCACTAATACCTGTTTTCATTTGTCGATTTCCTGGTAACAGACGACTTAAAAATGGTTTGCGTTCTTCCATGGTATGGACTTGGGTTTTTTCTGGATCGAGTCCCGCTAATTCTGCAGCCCAACGGCGAGCATCTTCTTCTGTACCTAATCGATCCACAACCCCCAATTCTAAAGCTTGCTGTCCAGTAAATATGCGACCATCAGCGAAGCTTTTTACATTGTCCACGTCCAAGTTTCTAGCTTCTGCCACGGTTTGCACAAATTGCTGATAGCTAGTATCGATCAATTCTTGCAAAATACTTTGTTCTGGTTCTGTTAATTCGCGGTCAAATGCCAAAATATCTTTGTAAGGACCAGACTTGATAACTTTAAAGGATACGCCTATTTTTTCTAACAACCGTTCCAGATTATTGCCACGCAAAATAACCCCAATACTACCTGTAATGGTTCCAGGGTTAGCTATGATATGCTCTGCACCCATACCAATGTAAACCCCACCGGAGGCAGAAATATTGCCAAAACTGGCAACAATGTTCACTTTTTCTCGTAATCGCTTCAGGGCACTATAAATTTCTTGGGAATCCCCTACTGTTCCACCTGGACTGTCAATACGTAAAAGTAAAGCAGGAAATTTTTTCTCTTCAACTACTTTGAACGCTTCCAATACTCGCTTGCGGGTAGCAGCTGCGATGGCTCCACTAATCTCAATTCGAGCTATTTGTTTACGAAACTTCGATTTTAAAGGCCAAACCATAATTGGATCTCATAACCTCCAGCATGTGTTATTTCTCAAATTCTGAGTTTACATATAAAATGCTGTTTTCTTCCAGGGGCAAAGAACATTAGCACCGATAAACTCACCGTAGCTGGATTCTATTGTACTTAGTATTTATGCTTGCTGCCTCTTATGGTTCCCATTTCAATGGTTTGTATTGGGTTTGATGGATCAATTAACTATACTTCGAACCCTAAGAATGAATACGTAATATTTGGCATCGGTAGTGAGCATAGGTATCAAATAAGCTACCAACAAAGCTACAAGTTAAACTAATTACGCACAACCCTCGAAAGGATGTTCCGCTACCAAAAATGGCCAGGAAATGCAAAATTTGATGGGAGATGACTGCACTCAAGTTTTGCAGCGGTGGTAAATAACCCACAAGGGAAAGAAACAATAGAAAAGCCCCGACTAATAACATGGGAGCAACGAAGCAAAAAATAATAGTTAGTAATAGCGATCGCAGAAAGTTAGTCATAATAGTCATTTATTTGGCAGACTCCGTGACTTGAGTAGACAAGGGTATGATACCTATTTGTCACTTTCTAGAATAATCGCCATTGTTGCTCATAGAGTCAGATTTCAAAAATCTTAAGTTTCTATTAAAAAACCTACACATTCTCACCAGTATATTTTGCAAATCTTCCGAAGTAACCAATCAGCTAAAGCTTTACCCTATCAATATTTTATGGTTATGCAGTGAAAAATGTGATTGTTAAAGGAGTAATGAGAAATGTTAATTTATGAGATTGGGTTTAACTTAAGTTAACTTAAACCTACAAATGAAGAAACTTTAAAGGTGAAGAATCAGAAGGCTATTGATATCTTACCTCGAACTTCTATTCCTGTAGATTCGTCGAAACTATAATTGGTATTGTTACCCCTGCTTACCTTATCAATCTAAAATCCTAAATTGATTGACAGTTTCATGGTGTAATAGGGAGTGTCAACCTGAATACAAACTATCTAACCTGGGAACATTGAGCGGGATTACATCCAAATCTGGCATTGGAATCTGGAGTCAGCGATTGCTGGCAGCATTTTTTGTAGGCGGACAAGTAATAATTCACCTAATTCAAGGTAAAATTCATCGCCGTAATACCTTAGAGCAAATGGCAGTGGTGGGACCAGATTCCCTATTTATTGCTCTATTAACGCCAATTTTTGTGGGTGCTGTGTTTACCATTCAAGTAGCACGGGAGTTTGTCAATTTTGGGGCAGGAAATTTAGTTGGAGGAGTTCTGGCGCTGACACTAACCAGGGAATTATCACCTGTACTAACTGCGGTAATTCTGGCTGGACGGGTGGGTTCTGCTTTTGCTGCGGAAATTGGTACTATGCGGGTGACAGAACAAATAGATGCCCTGTTAGTATTAAAAACCGATCCCATAGATTACTTGGTAATTCCCAGGGTAATAGCTTGTTTACTAATGTTACCGATTCTAACCCTGCTATCCTTAATCACTGGGATGATAGGAGGAATGATGATTGCAACTAGTTTATACAATCTCTCGGATACGCAATTTATCGATTCTGCTCGTAATTTTCTGGATATGTGGGACATTTTTACTGCCGTTGTCAAGGCTAGTTTTTTCGGGCTGTTAATTGCTGTGATTGGTTGTAGTTGGGGTTTGACAACCACTGGAGGTGCGAAGGGTGTGGGACAATCAACTACAACTGCCGTCGTCACTTCTTTATTACTAATATTCGTCAGTAACTTTTTCCTTTCCTGGTTAATGTTTCAGGGATCCGGGAGTGCATTACGGCAAAGCTTTTGACTATGGCGAGAGAATCAGACTTTAAGATTGGAAGATAAATTCAGATGCTTGTTGTACCCAAGAATTATTAGTTAGGATTAGTCAGCGTTCGCCACTCAATTATAAAATAGAAATAATACCTAATTGGACTAATTAATCTAGCAAAAATTGCTTGTCTGAAAAATCAATAGGCTCTTAAGTATGTATTTTGATTAACTTTTACTTGAAAGCCAATATTATCCTTTTAAAACAAGGCTTACAGGAAGTTTAGGAAGTTTTTCCCCTAAATTTTAGAGATCAGATTTAAACCCTAGTAAGAAAGGCTGTGATTCTTGTCCGGTAAGGATTTGATGGCTCCTTGCATAGGCTTTTAGCCTAACAGGTACGGAAGAGCAGAACAATCTAAAATTCAAAATCTAAAATTCAAAATTATAATGACTACTTCAGTTAACCCGAATTTCTCTTCTACTGTAGAACTAAAACCCAGTTACAACATTCCCATTATGTTAGTAATCGGAGCAATCCCAGTATTTTTCCTACAGCCCTTGATTGCGGGAATTCTGGCGCTATTTGGTCTATTTCTCTTCTTTCAGACAGTAACACTAAGTCTACAATTTACACCCACAGATTTGGATATTTACAGGGGTGAAACCATGATTCGCCGCTTTCCTTATCGGGAATGGCAAAATTGGCGGATTTTTTGGCATCCAGTTCCCATCCTGTTTTATTTCAAGGAAGTTAAAAGCATTCACTTTTTACCAATTTTGTTCGAGCCCAATACTCTTAAAGAGTGCTTGGAAGAACGTTGCCCCAGGATTTAGAACACTGAGAGTTACGGCCTAAGTCTCACGCATATAAATTGTATACATGTGTTTGAGTAACAAAACGCCAAATATTATTTCTCCTTACTAACCTTCGGATTGTGCCACTTGCTACAACGCAGGGTACCCTAGCAATACAGTGGCTTACCTGCGCCCCTACGATTCAATATACAAACTAGATACACAACAGCTTACTAATTCTTCTACTTCTCCATCCAGGAATTTGGTTTTGGTAAATTACTGGGGTTCCCGGGAGTGTTAGATTATTCAGATTGGCTAACTACATATTATTGTTATCTATGTTTATTTGCATTGCTGTCATTACATAATTGTTTATGAACACTGAGGAATATCAAACTCCACAACCAAATGATGACTCTTTAGCACAAACAACACCACAAGAATCTGTTCCAGAGTCCATAGAGCAAGAAGATAATTCATCAGTTGATCAAGTGGAAGCATCATCAGAAAACTCTATAGTTCATTCTCCTGAAGCTGATTCTCAACAGTCATCTGACAATACAAAAGATGAGTTAGAACAGGCTGTTATTCAATTACAGCAACAAAAACAAGATTTAATCGAGGAAATTTCTACCTTACAAGCTGAGTTAAAGCAATCGCAAAAGTCTATGGGAAAAATGATGCAAGAGGCACTTTCCCAATTGGAACAACGCAAACAAGCACTACAAATTGCTGTCGAACAATTGGAAAGACGACAAGAGAGGGTTCGCAATGAGATGAAAACCTCCTTTGCAGGCGTCTCTCAAGATTTAGCAATTCGTGTGCAAGGTTTTAAAGATTATCTTACAGGTAGCTTACAGGACTTGGCTGCTGCGGTTGAACAACTGGAATTGGTACCACAGGCTCCACCAGAGCCAGTCAACCCGACGGTAAAGGTAAGCAAGTCAAGGGAACCCCAATCAGAAATCATTCAGTTTGCACCAGCCCAGTTTGAAGAAACAGCCAAGAAAATTCGCTACTTTATAGATAAATACCGCAGTCAACCCGATTATTATGGCCCACCTTGGCAATTAAGACGAACTTTTGAGGCTGTTCATGCAGAGCCTGCCTCTAACTGGTTTTTCCAGCAGGGGGGTAGGGGTGCACTGCAAACTATGGGGAGCCGGTTGCAAAATACACTTATTGCATCAGCAATTGTATCTATATTGTACCAACTTTATGGCAATCGACTCCGTCCCCTGGTACTTGCCAACAGTCCCGAAAAATTGGGAGATTGGCGTAGGGGATTGCAGGATTGTTTGGGAATTGGTCGTCAAGACTTTGGACCCGAACGCGGGGTAGCATTATTTGAAAGACCGGAAGCTGTAACACAAAAAGCTGAAAGGTTACAAAAAGCTAGACAAATGCCGTTGATTATTATCGATGATTCGGAGCTAGAAGTTAGTTTATCTTTGCTGCAATTTCCCCTATGGTTGGCTTTTGCTCCAGATCCGAAAATGATGAGAAGCTTTGATCATGACTTTTAATGGTTGATCGCTATTGGGGAAATATCCCTTAGTTGGTGCTTTGTTCTCAATTCATATTCATAATTCATTCTTATGGCTATTTCGTTAAGTTTATGTGTGCTGGTTATATTGATTGCTTATCTGTTGGGTTCTATCCCTACAGGATACATTGCAGTTAAGGCAATCAAAGGCATCGATATTCGAGAGGTTGGTTCTGGCTCTACTGGAGCTACCAATGTTTTAAGAACTCTTGGCAAGGCTCCTGGAGCATTTGTTTTAGGGATAGATTGTTTGAAGGGTATTTTAGCCATTTGTTTAGTTTATGCTTGGTGCCAATTTGCTCCTAGTCAGGATTTCCTACCCACAACAGTAGATATACAGTTATGGCAACCATGGTTGGTAACAATGGCTGGAATTGCATCAATTTTGGGACATAGTAAGTCAATTTTTTTGAGTTTTACTGGTGGTAAATCAGTTGCCACTAGTTTGGGGATTTTATTGGCGATGAATTGGCAAGTCGCCTTAGCCACAATAGGAGTATTTGCTGTATTCGTTGCAATTTCCCGCATTGTGTCTTTAAGTTCAATTTGTGGCGCGTTCGCAGTTCCTCTAGTCATGTTACTTCTGCGCCAACCACTACCCTATATTCTTTTTGGTATTGCCGGAGGTTTATATGTTATTTGGCGACACAACGGTAATATTCAACGTCTGTTGGCAGGAACTGAACCAAAATTAGGACAGACTGTACAAACATAGTAATAACGGCTAAAAGATGGACTTTTGTATAGGGGTAATAGCAAGTATTATAAATTAATAAACAATATTACTTGAGAAACCAGGTAAAGTCTGATGTTAAAAATAGATTTTACGCAAGAAGACATTGATAAACTTCATTATGAAACATATCATTATCCTCATCCATTAGTCTGAAGTTCCCCCGGAGCATATGTACTAAACAGATCTTTAAGCTTTAACCTTCCAAAGCTTGAGGGTTTTTACACAAAAGATCCGTGCCCATGTAAAGAAAAGTTTACTTAATATTTTTATGGGAAAAATATTAGATAATTTTAGCCATGTATCTATAACGTATTCCTAACAGAAACTCTCCCCCAGCCGTTCTGCTTCGCGAGTCATACCGTAAGGACGGAAAAGTTCGTAAACGTACCCTTGGGAATGTTTCAAAACTGCCTTCGGAAACCGTAGATGATTTAAAAATTCTGCTAAAAGGAGGTAAAGCAGTAGAAGATTTAGAAGAAATATTTAAAATCATTCGTAGCCGTCCTCATGGTCATGTGGCGGCAACACTATCAAGGTTAATAAAATTAGGATTACATACCTTAATTCATAGTTCAAACAGCATAATAAGAATAATTGAGGTTATGATTGTGGCGCGTATTGTCAAACCAGCTTATAAATTAGCAACAGCAAGAGGGCTAGATGGAGAAACTTTTTTCTCCACTTTAGGGGAAGTTTTAGGATTAGAAGGAGCCGATGAGGATGAATTCTATTTGGCCATGGATTTTTGATTGGAACGCCAAGGATAAATTGAAAATCATCTTGCCAAACTTCACCTCAAGGAAGGATGTTTAGTTCTATATGACGTTAGTTCTACATAATATTTAGAAGGAAAAGCTTGTCCGTTAGCAAAATATGGTTATAACCGTGAGAAAAAACGTGGTAAATTACAAATAGGATTTGGGCTACTATGTAATGATAAAGCTTGTCCAATTGCAGTAGAAGTATTCGAGGGAAATACATCCCACCCAAAGACATTTACTAATCAAATAGATAAGGTAAGCTCGAGATTTGGTATTAAGAGAGTACTCTGGGTCGGAGACCGTGTAATGATTACTCAAGCAAGGATTCGAGAAGACTTAAAAGATAAAGAAGGTTTAGACTGGATTAGCGCTTTAAGAGCGAGCGCCTCAAATCAAGAAATTAGTAGAACAATCAGCTATTCAATTAGCTCTGTTTGATGAACGAAATTTAGCATCAATTAAAAGCGAAGATTATCCAGGGGAAAGACTAATAGCTTGTCTAAATCCTTTATTAGCAGCAGAAAGAAAGAAAAATAGAGAAGAATTATTAGAAGCAACAGAAAAGCAATTAGATAAATTTGTTGCAGCAACTTCGAGAACAGCTCGTCCACTAAAAGGGGAGGATAATATTGGTGTAATACCATTCTTATGTGAAGCTGCACAGAATTAAAGGGGTAAAAGCTTTATATATAGGTACTAGTTCTATGGGAATTCAGAAAAAAATGGTATAAGAGTAGGTTAAGTTATCAATAAATTTAATGTTGAAAAACATTTCATAATTAAGATACAAGAGAACAGTTTTTCATATCAGATAAATCAGTCAAAAATTGATGCAGAAGCAGTATTGGATGGTTTATATATTATAATTAGTACATCTTTGGATGAAGAAACTTTATCTGCTACGGATACGGTAAAAGCCGAGAAAAATCTCTCACAAGTAGAACAAGCTTTCCGTAGTTATAAAACTGTTGATTTAAAAGTTCGTCTAATTTACCAGTATACAGCGGAACGTGTAAAAGCCAGGGTAAGGGCATCTCAAATTCTATTGAAAAGCGGGTTGAGAGGTCTCATCATGTTGGGATAAACAAGTAGTAAGAACAGTCAGCATATAATTATTATCCATAGCAGCTCCATTAAATTTTTGGCGATTACTACGTTTCAAAGATTCCTCTAGCTTTAAAGCATTAAGAGCTATTCGCCCCATAAGTGCTAAGTTTTGTGGAGCATGACCAGTACGGACACCACAAGCATCTTCAGAAAAAGTGACATCTAAAGTCCAATCCAACCCATTTTCCACACCCCAATGAAGACGAATCACTTGTCCTAAGTTACGAGCATCACAATTTAAACTAGTTAGATAAAACTGAACTTCACGGGTTGTTTGATTCCAAAGATGTGGTACCCGCACAACCATGACAACCCATTTAAGACCAACCCAATTGTCTTGGTTATGCAAAGTTTGCTGTTGAGAAATAGGAACACACCAAATTTGACGTTTTTCACTACGATGATGACCTTTCTCTACCCGTTTATCATAACTATGCATAATACCTTTAAAGCCTTGAGATAACTGTTGTTCAAACCAATTTTTCACTTGTCCGTAAAGTGTAGGATGATTACCTTTGAGTCCTAAAACATAATCTGCTTTTGCATTAAAGATTTGGGATGGAATTGCTGTTTGCGTACCCATGGCATCAATGGTAATAATACATCCAGCCATGTCTAATAATTTCAAGAATCCAGGGATTGCTGTAATTTCATTCGATTCATTTATCGTCTTGTTTTACTTGTCTAAAAACAAGACGATAAATGAATCGAGCATGCACTAACTAGATGTAACGCTGATTTACCCTGTTCTCTATTATTGGTGATAAGTTAAGCTTGCATCGCAGTTGTCAATGGGGTTTGAGGAGATCCTTGAAATAAAAATTCAGGGGCTCCTCGCTGTTGTTCAGGAAAAGGGGCAACAATCAATTTGATGTTAGGTTTTCGTTTCCGTTTAACAATTCCTAAATCCTGATTTTCCCGAGCAGCAAAATATTTCACCGAGTCAGAAGCTAGACCTTTTTGGTATGCCACAGAAAAATGATAAAGGCCACGATAAATGATTTATAATGATATGGGATCGAAGGGTAAAGAGAGTTCATTCGCTACGGCATCCCCTAAATCGACCAATACGGCATACAAGAACCAAGTCTCCCAAATCTCTAGTTGAATACCATTAATAGAACCTGTCCATAAATAACTTAACCCCAACAGCCGCTTAACAGTATTAAAAGCATCCTCAATTCGCCATCTACGTCTATATAAATCAGCCACTACATAGGGAGGTAAAATAGTTGGATCAAGTACACTAGTCAAATAAGAATGCCATGTTTTACCCGAACGTACTTCAATCAAACGTAATGTAATAAACGGAGTTTTTTTAGTGCCAGACCCCAGACGTATCAAACGGTCTTTGAGACCATAACTATTCGTAAACACTTGCTCAACCTGAATGGAAGCTCCCTTTTTTAAGCGAGTAATCAAGTGAGCTTCTTGTTCAATTAATTGTAGCCAAAAGGTAAAATTATAGAATCCTCTATCCAGTAATAGTAAGGTTTTTGCTGTCACTAAATTTAAAATATATAATTCAAATCTAACATCAGAAGCTCTAGGATTCTCATTGAACCAAATTTCTATTGCTAACCGAGTAATTAAATCTATGACTGCTCCCTTTGTTCCCGCTAATTGCACTTTAGGAAGATGTTCTAAGCTTTTGAGTTTACGAAACAATGCTTCTAAGGTTGAACAGTCTACTATCCAAATCCGATGAAATTTTGATAGAGTAAATTGAATACTTTCAGGTCTTGGACGATTATTTCTTGTATACCAATTTGCTCTTAAATATGGCAACAAATCCTTAAAAACTTTCTCGAATAATTGGGCAGTAAACCTTAAAAACCTTTGGGATATAGCTTGTTGACTAACAGTCTTGGGACTACACCAGAGGAAACCTTCCCTGGCTAACATTCTTGTAAGTTCAGTGACTCCTGCCACATCTCGCCACAGCAAGGTTAATATTGCCGCGACCATGAATGGTAAGTTGAGAATTCTGTCCCTTAGCCCTAGTTGACGATAGTAGTTTTCTTGTCTTGTTATCACTGGTGTAAGTAACCCTTCTAGTTCCTCAGCGATTATTTCATCTTCCACCATTGGTCGTTCGGTCTTTTTGGCATGGTCACGATTGGTTTTTCGGCTCTGACTCATATTGGGGACCGCCTCACTTAAATCCCTGTCTCCAATTGAGTTTCACATGATTTGCATCAACTGCAAATATTCATTTTCATTTAGGGCAATTTCTATACTTGGATATATTGACAAAATGTATTTGTTTTTAACTTGTTACCAATGGTTCTCTATCATAGGAACCTTTGAGGGTCTTACCATCAATGAGAATTACCTGTGCTCCTGCTGCTTCAACTATTGATTCTACCCAACGTCGAAAGCATCGCTTAAATACTTTTGGGTTAATGGGTTCAAACACCCGTCGAAAGGTATCTGCACTTGGGATGCCCTCTGGTAAAGCTAAAAACTGCTCCAACCATTCGTATTCACTCAATCCATAATTTTCCATGTCCTCCCATCCCTTATCTCCTGCAATCACTGATAGTATTCCAATGATTAAAATATCTGTTAATAAATGGACACGGGTTCTTTCTACAGGTGGGTCTTCTATCTCACTAAGAACTAATGACATTTTTTCTCTGAATGGAGTGGCATTGGCTATACTCAAATTTTTTGAGCTTTTAATCTTTGGTTTTGAAGATTTGAAACCCGTAGGTGCAAGCCTTCTTGTCAGAGATACGATTAGACTAAGCCGTTTAGTTAAGATAGACCCTTTGCGTCCTTAGTATAGGACTTAACTTCTTTAATACTTAAATCTCGATTTTTGTGCCCCACGAGTGTTCCAGCAACTGAGGAAGATTGGGTGGCTTAGGGGAAGTGCCAGGTGGGGGTATGAGTGTTTATTGGGCTTACTCAAGGTCTTGATGCCCCTACCTGGCACAACCGAATCTAGGGAAGGGTTCCCCAGTTGCGTCAACTTTTTTTGGCGATGCCCCTCCAGTACCCCCCCAAATGGCGTTGGCGTTCGCACTTGACAATCAAGACATACCTCACAATTATGTACAAGAATCTGTAATTTTCACTACAAAATTAGATGCGCTTACCCTGCATTGCTACCGCTAATACTGATAAGCAGAACAAGTTAAATAGCTTATTGACTCTCGAGTTTCAGACATTTAAAAAAGTCCAAGCTTTAGCCGTTTAAAGTATAGAAACAAGTGAATAATATAAGTTCCATATGTCACTACGGTAGTAAAATCCAAAATTTTGATAGTTGAAAATAAATCAAATGGGTGCGACTCTTTTCCTAGTACGGAGTATGATATAAGAATAATAAATGACAAGTCAAGCAGAGTAGTATTGATAGCCAAAAATGTACTTGATGGAATTGGCTTGTAAAAAATGAAAAAACAGGAACAGTTCCACACCCTATGCAAGGATCTACATCAAATCAAGGTATGTTTTGGTCACAAGCACGAGAACTATTTGAACAGATAGTTCGTTGGTTAGACTCAGACAACATTTGTGGGTTAGAACACTCCCAGATAGAGAGTAAGTTACTTGAGAATGGATACGAAATATTGAGACGGTTGTTACAAACAAAGATATTTTCATAAACGCACTCAAGATGAAATAGAGGGAGAGTGTGCAGCCACAGACTCAGTAAACAGAACACACAAGAAAAAATTGTCGCGGAAATTAACCACATTATTTGGCACAGTAATCGCCAATAGAATCGGTTATGGAGCAAGAAAGATGAATACCCTATTTCCTTTGGATGGGAAGTTTAATCTACCAGCACAGCAATATTCTCTCTCATGGACTAAGACAGGGATATTATCCATGTGATTGAGTATTTGTGGAAAGCTGCATTTGTCTTTTATTCTCAGATTTCAACACAGGCAGAAGGTTGGGAGAGCAAACGTTTACAGCTTCTCCTTGAAGGTAAATCAAGTTCAGTTGCCCCAGGTCTGCGCCGGAGTGAGACTTTACCCAAACTCACCCCCCAATAAGGTAAACCCGTGGATACCTGTGCTAGATATTTACTTAACAATGCCAAATACCTCAAATCTAACGATTATTTAAAAGCTGGATTCCCCATCGCCAGGGGGGTGATTGAGGGTGCTTGTCGCCACCTGATTAAAGACAGGATGGATATCACTGGGGCTAGATGAACCATGAGGGGTGCTGAGGCTGTTTTACCCCTGGGTTGTTTATACATCAGTGGCGATTGGGATGAGTATTGGCAGCTTCATCTACTACAAGAACATAAACGCAATCACCTGGCTTTGTACTCTAGTGGTATTCCTTTGCTCAAGCAAGTTTTCAAAGCTCGTTGTTCTACCCCTCCACCTGTTCCAATACCTGTCTAAGTTCCACTCCCGGTCTTACTAAAAGAGTCGCACCCAAATAAAATTGCGATCGCAATTTTGCTATCAACCCTGCACTACATAAATACCAAAGCCCACGAATCTACCTGCAACAATAATGACCCCATAATAAAACACACAAAAAAACCGGGAACCTATTAATTTCCCGGTAATTCATACCAAACAATAAGGTTATAGTTATACCAAGGTACGGTAATACCGTACCTTTTTTATTTATCTGCTACAACTAAGCTTTTACGGTTGTTTTAGCAACAGCATCTAATTCGCCTTTAGCATACTTAGCAGCAAATATATCAATAGATACTTGCTTAATCTTGCTAGCATTACCAGCTGTTTCAAATTGCTGATAGCGATCAGCACAAACCTTTTGCATATATTTAATGGAAGGCTTGAGGAAGTGACGGGGGTCAAATTCCTTGGGGTTAGCAGCTAAAGCTTCACGTACAGCTGCAGTGATAGCTAAACGATTGTCAGTATCGATATTTACTTTACGTACGCCACTCTTAATACCCTTTTGAATTTCTTCTACAGGTACACCATATGTTTCAGGAATGTTACCACCGTACTGGTTAATTAGGGCAATTAAATCTTCGGGTACGGAGGAAGAACCGTGCATTACCAAGTGGGTATTGGGCAAACGGCGGTGGATTTCTTCAATACGGCTGATTGCTAAAATTTCCCCAGTAGGCTTACGGGTGAACTTGTAAGCACCGTGACTAGTACCAATAGCTACTGCCAAAGCATCTACTTGCGTTTGTTGTACGAAGTCAACAGCTTGTTCAGGATCGGTTAAAAGTTGGTCTTTATCTAACTTCCCTTCAAAACCGTGGCCATCTTCTGCTTCACCCATACCGGTTTCCAGAGAACCCAAGCAACCTAATTCTCCCTCAACACTAACACCGAGGGCGTGAGCTACTTTTACTACTTCGCGGGTAACATTAACGTTGTACTCGTAGCTAGCGGGAGTTTTAGCATCGGCTTCTAAAGAACCATCCATCATCACGCTGGTAAAGCCATTCTTCATTGCTGAGTAGCAGGTTGCAGGCTCATTACCATGGTCTTGGTGCATGGCAATGGGAAGATGGGGGTAGGTTTCTACCGCTGCTATAATTAAGTGACGTAGGAAGTTCTCCCCAGCATACTTACGAGCACCACGAGAGGCTTGCAAAATTACGGGGCTATCTGTCTCATTAGCAGCCTGCATAATTGCTTGGATCTGCTCCATATTGTTCACGTTGAAGGCTGGTATGCCATAACCATTCTCAGCCGCATGATCCAATAGCAGTCGCATTGGTACGAGCGCCATAGATAGTCCTCCTAAGTTTTGTGAGATGTATCAGCTAGTCGTTTTCAGACAAGCGTAATTATTACGCTAATCTTAAGATAATTTTCAACTTATAAGAAATTATAACTATTCATGTGTGTTTATGTTTAATAAGTTTACGCTATATACCATAAGCTAATTCATCAATTTGTCACCAATCACAAATAATAGAATGTTCATTCCCTGACTGTTACACAGAATGGACTATTTATCTTGGCAAGATGAAGATAATAAAGGCATGTGGAGCATCATTAATTGACTCTAAATAAAGCTATTAACTAATATGCATAATTTAAGCTGCTATTAGCTAGCTGCATACTTTTAAGAGTAGTCTGCAAGATTAATTTATGGGTCGCCTGGGATTCGAACCCAGAACTAATCGGTTAAAAGCCGAGTACTCTACCGTTGAGTTAGCGACCCGCTCGTTTTTGACAACTCCAGCATTATAACACTAATCCCTGTAGTTTTGTAAAGGGGTTTAGAAAAAATTTGCGGTGAGCCGGATATTGGTGTTGCAAGTTGTTCCTGGTTTTAAAATTGTCAGCTTTTCTCCCGTGTTGATGGCATTGCGGGGGGCTGTCCAAGGTTCAAGACAGTAGTATTCTTTGCCTTTGACAGTCCAAAAGACTAGGGTGGAAAAGATACTATCGCTATCTAGGGTTAATTTGAGTTGGCGTTCGCGATCTGTTGCTGCGGCAGATGGGCTGCTAATTTCCTTAAATGCCACATCAATTTCATCCACATTAAAGTCAAATGTGCCGTCAAAAGGGTGAATTTCCTTTGTAATTTGGTTTTGGTAAGCTTGGGCAGGAATGTCTAGTTCCAGTTTATTTTTGTTTGCGATCGCAAGATAGGGATGAAATCCAGCCGAAAATGGCATTGGTTCAGAACTCAGATTAGTATATTCCTGATGAATTTCCAGCGCATTACCCTGGATTTTATAGGTAAAAATCAACTGAAAATCAAAGGGATACACAGCCCTAGTTTGCTCTGTACTATTGAGTTTGACAACAAATTTTGTCCCAGATGAATCTACATTCCAAGGTAAATCCCGGGCAAAACCATGTTGCTTGAGGGTATATTGCTTCCCTTGATATGTGTAAGTATTGTCAGGCAAATTTCCACATATGGGGAACAGTATGGGAATGCCCCCTCGAATACTTAACTCGGGATTAGTGAAACGTTGTTCATCTAGGTAAAGGATTTCCTTGTCCTGTACGCGCCAGCGGGTAATAATACCACCTCTTTCGGGGACTACTTCTATTTGAGAGGTGCTAGTTTCGTCCGTGACGGTATAAGTCTTGTATTGTTTTTCAGTAATTGAAATAGAAACCACGGTGTTTTGTAGGGGTAACCACAAGGGTTACCCAGAATAATTTTAGTGTAGGCGAGCCTTGTACCTACCCAGAACAATGAATTAATTCTATTATTCGTCTTCAGCAAATACAAAGCGGTATAAATCCCGTGCATCTGGTTCGGGACTAATTTCGGCAAATTTAACTGCTTCGTCAATTAACTCTTGAATTTGGCGATCGATCGCCTTTAATTCTTCCTGGGTAACTAGATTTTGCTCTGTGACATAAGCTGCAAATTTTTTAATCGGATCCCGAGAAAACCACTCTTCCTTTTCCCATTTACTCCGCAACTCATCAGGATCCGCCAGAGAGTGACCCCGGAAACGGTATGTTAGGGCTTCAATTAAAGTAGGGCCTTCCCCCGCACGGGCACGGGCAACAGCTTCTTGGGCAACAGCACGTACAGCCATTACATCCATTCCATCTACCTCCACACCAGCCATATTAAAAACACTGGCCTTTTTATAAATTTCTGGGTCAGAAGTTGCCCTTTCGTGAGCCATACCGATCGCCCACTTATTATTTTCTACCACAAAAATAATTGGCAGTTTCCATAAAGCAGCCATATTTAATGTTTCAAAGAACTGACCATTATTACAAGCCCCATCACCAAAAAAAGCTGCTGCAACTTGATCCGAGTTCTCATCTCCCAATACTTCCCGGCGATATTTGGATTGAAAAGCTGCACCAGCAGCTACGGGAATACCCTCGGCGACAAAAGCATAACCGCCCAATAGACGATGCTCTGCTGAAAACATATGCATGGAGCCACCTCGCCCCTTACTACAACCTGTTGCCTTACCAAATAATTCAGACATGACTTCTTTAGCTGGAACCCCTGCACTTAAGGCATGAACGTGGTCACGGTATGTACTACAAACATAGTCGTCTCCCGGTCGCATTGCTCCCCGAATAATACCACTGGAAACAGCTTCCTGCCCGTTATACAAATGGACAAAGCCAAACATTTTACCCCGGTAATACATCTCAGCACACTTATCTTCAAAGGTGCGTCCTAAAACCATATCTCGATACAGTTCTAGGGCTTCTGATTTAGTAATTTGGGCGCTAGCGATATTGAATTTGGGGAGTGTGCGTTCTTGAACCATTATTTTTCTTATATCCCTGCTGTAAAACTGAGAAGTACTATTTTGAGGTCTGAATCTCCTTCTTCACCAAGTGGAGTTGTCTGGCGAATATGGTAACAAAAATTAATAATCAAAGCCAGTTAAGCTTACTACCAAAAATTTACCCTTGTTTCTGGGTGCATATGCTTCTTTGTTCAATTCGCTATTATAACTGTGTTTGGAACACGTAGACTAATGCCATAGCTTAGTTGCTAATCACATAAGTTATGCAATGGAGCATCTCAGTTCTAATTTGGATAACTGAGATGCTCTGGGACGGAGAGTAGTGCCTTGTGGTAAATCCATTGCTGTAGGCGGGGTTCCTCACTTAAAGAGTTAAAGAGATTAACCCTTGCGGAGACGTTCCGCGAACAGAGTTTAACACTGTAGGCAAACTGGTGTAGCTTCCTTCTTGCACAGCGAGTTACCCTAAGAGATATCTCCTCTGTTGTAGCGACTGCGCGGGACTTGTGGTCCCTGGCAGAGTCCCAGTTGGGTAATACCAGAAACAATAAAATAATATCCAACTGTGTTTTTAAGCTAACAGTCTGCTATTGACTGTTTCTGCATAGTTACTAACATTTTTGCTAATCTCCGTATAATCTCGTACATTATTACTGAGTGATTGTATTTACTTCGTTGAACGTGGTACAATTGCACTCGCTTCCCATAAGCAACAATTATTCAGAGTAAAGCGATGGTACCTCTCTCGCCATTGCTAGGTTAGTACCCTCTGAAAAACAAGCAGTAATGTCATGTCCCTGCCCATAAAAGTACTCTAGGCAATAGTTACACATACATAGATAGTATTGATATTTTGGGAAATATAATGTATTATTATAGACTTGTCGTCTGCAACAATTGAAAGCTCCCAGGCATAATTTTTTTAATGAAACATATTTACCCCTACTAAAATCTACTCAGGTAGATTGATCAGCTTGTGATTATTTCACGGTTAAATATACCTGGAACGCTATAGGTGAATTGTTGTGAATCGCGCTGCAGGGGAAGTAGCTGTGCAGATACCGCTAGATTATTACAGGATTTTAGGATTGCCATTGGCAGCAAGTGAAGAACAGTTGCGCCAAGCTTACAGCGATCGCATCGTACAGTTGCCACGACGGGAATATTCCCAAGCAGCCATTGGTGCGCGTAAGCTAATTATAGAAAAAGCCTATGTAATTCTCTCCGATCCGCGAGAGCGCAAAGTCTATGAACAGGCTTGCTTATCCCATACCTATGAGCCAGAGAACAGCGTAAAATCAGCTTCGGTAGTAGTTGAGGGCCGTCAATCTCCACACAATATCAAATCTGATACTCAGAATTTGGGTATTGAAATTCCTCAAGAGGAAGTAGTAGGTGCTCTATTGATTTTGCAAGAGTTGGGGGAATATGAACTGGTTCTCAAACTAGGTCATCCCTATCTGGTAAATCACAAAGTTAGTGCTAATTCCAAGGAAGTTTGGGATTTCCCAGCAGAGTTTCCTGATATTGTCCTCACCGTAGCTTTAGCTTGTTTGGAATTAGGACGGGAACAATGGCAACAAGGTAACTATGAAAATGCTGCGATTTCTTTGGAAACGGGAGAGGAATTATTAGTTAAGGAAAAACTATTTTCTAGCTTACAAGCAGAAATTAAATCAGATTTGTACAAGCTGAGACCTTACCGCATTTTAGAACTGTTGCAACTACCCATAGAAAAAACCTCTGAACGGAATCAAGGGTTACAATTATTACAAACAATTTTGAGAGAACGTGGCGGTATTGATGGAGCAGAGGATGATAGCTCCGGTCTGAACATAGACGATTTTCTTCGGTTTATTCAGCAATTGCGCCATTATTTAACAGTGGCAGAACAACATAAGTTATTTGAAGTAGAAAGCAAACGTCCTTCTGCTGTAGCTACATATTTAACCATCTATTCCTTGCTTGCACGTGGATTTACCCAAAGGAAACCAGCTTTAATTAGGCAAGCAAAGCAAATGTTATTGGGTTTGGGTGCGCGTCAAGATATCCATTTAGAACAATCCTTGTGTAGTTTATTGCTGGGACAAACAGAGGAAGCCAGTCGAGTACTAGAACTCAGCCAGGAATATGAGGCATTAGCCTTTATCCGGGAAAAATCCCAAGATTCTCCAGACTTGTTATCTGGATTGTGCTTATACACAGAACACTGGCTAGAAACGGAGGTATTTCCCCATTTTCGAGACTTGGTAAACCAGCCAGCTTCTTTAAAGGAATATTTTGCCGATAGCCAAGTGCAATCTTATTTAGAAGCCTTACCTATAGAAGAACAGAAATCTGGCTATTCCCACGAAGCCAACCACCACTCCGGCAATTTGAACCCTTACCATAAGCCTTCTAGGGAAAACGATAACTATCAGCGCTCGCCTGATATTCGTGAGGCGAGTGAGAAACATCAGCCTGTAAGCCATAATATTCATTTTTCGCCACCACCGCCTACAAATCAGAATCATTCCTTGACAAACAATCAGCAATTAGGAATAGGAATCGAGGATAATAATAATTATTCAAATCCAACCCGAAGAAAAGGAAAAACCAGTATCGATGCTCGCCATACAGGGATTCGCAAACGCAGGAGAACTAGCCGTCCTCGCAACAGTCTTGTTCGTCTGTTGTTGGTGATGTTAACGTCAGTAGCTGGTGTCATATTGTTGTGGGTATTACTCAGCACAGCCTTTAGTTGGTTCAGAAATCTGTTTAACCCCGTACCATCCCTACAAGGAAAACAGGTTGCTGTAGTAATTAACCAACCATTAATGGAGATTCCCCAGGCGGGAAGTCAACCCAAATCACCAGAAGGGAAATTAACAGAAATTGCTGCTATAAATGTGATTGGTACTTGGTTATCTACCAAATCTGTAGCTCTAGGACCCAACCATGATACGATTAGTTTAGAAAATGTGTTGGTTGGTTCTGCCTTATCTCAATGGCGAATTATCGCTCGACGTGATAAAAATAGCGATCGCTACCGTCAGTTTCAGCACCAGATTCGGGATGTTAAAATCGAACAAAATGCAAGTGATGAGAATCAGGTAGCAGTAGAAGCATCTGTGAATGAAATTGCTCATATTTACGAACGTGGTCAGAAAAACGAGCAAAAATCATATAATGATAACTTAAGGGTCAAATACGATTTAATCAGACAAGATGGTAAATGGCTAATTCAAAGTATGTCTTTGGTCGCTAGTGGAATTAGTTGATTTTGCGCTATAGCTTCCTAATTAGTGCTGTATTAGTCTGCCACACTATATATATAGGGGAAGAGACTCCCTTCTTTTTTTGGATATTAACCACCCATTTCACAAAAAATTTTTCACTTTTAGTCTGATTTAATCAAAATCAGGCGAATAAAATAAGCATAACTACTAAAGCTTTGCTATAAAGTACACATAATTAGTTTTCTGTTTGCCAAGACCTAAATTTAGTGTTTAATAGTTCGTATAAGTGTTTTCTCATTAGTTTGATTATGTATTGTGTTGACCTAGCTTTCTTTGGAAAGCTAGGTCTTTCAATTTGTTATTTTTTATACATTGGGTTTTGTGAATCTAGAGCATCGATTCAGTAATAATATTGGTGCTTGGCAGTTGACATTTATTCTATTCCCCTGCTTCCTGCTCTCACCCAATCAAGAATGTTGGCATTACTAAGTTGGTATTTTAATATTTCCTCGCATCGGTTCTAATGGATAAAAGAATTGGGCGTTGCATAAGTGCGGGATGAATTAGCGTTTGAAAGCATTGAGAAATCGTTGCAAATTTAGTGCAATCATCCCCTGATTCAGCAACGCCAAAAGTTGTAGTGGGAACAAGTCCTCCTTAGTGAGAAATAGGGTGCAGATTTTATTATCATTTATCAATATAATTTCAATTTCTTAACTATGGCTATCCTTTCCAATCCAAAATTTCGTTTTAGAGCAGCCCTTGCAATATTTTCATGCATCAGTCTAACTGGTACTTATCTATACAATAAATCTCAAAATATTAGTTTAGGTGGAAAATTACTAAATATTGCATCAGTTAAACAAATAAATTTACTTAATGCTAACCAACAAGAAGCAAGTAAAGATAGAACTGCTCAGAAATTACTAACCAGCCTCCCTAAGAAGAATAATCAGAGGTTTGCTCACCACTCAACCGCAGCAAAACCATATCCAGTTGTAGATGAATTACTGCGTTATAAATTTAGCCTCAATGGCAACAAAATTTTTCAAACAGCAAAGCTACCTGGTAGCAAAGTTAGTTTCAATCAATCCGATTTATTAGAAGTTCTTATTAATACTAGAACCTATTTTCAAAATCATGCCCAAGAAGATCCTAATATTAGTCGTCAAGGTATTTTGGAAAGCCAAGGTGTGACTGTAGCAGACACCTTGAGAACCTTAGATTTCATGATTCAGGTGCTTAGAGAGGATATAGCCAATAAAACAGTTACTCGCTTACAAAACCCTAACTTTGTCAACCAACATTTTCGGGTAATTAAATGGTCTGCTCATAATCCCAAAAAGCCCAGACAAAAGAATTTGCGAATTACCAAATATGCAGTTTTTACCCACCCAGGATCTCGTAAAAGAACGGCTAAATTTAATATACCTGTATATAGTCTGAAGAATAGTGAATCCACTGGCAAATATTATACAAAATATACTAAACAAGACGTTCTATCTGGAATTTATGAACCTGGAGGAAAAGAATTTGGCAAAGTAGATACCTTGCTCTACCTGACCCGGAAGGGATTTGAAGAAGCATTAATGCAGGGAACAATTTTAATAAATTTCCCAGACAAAACCCAGGCATTTTTCAATGTAGATAAAAGTAATGATATGCCTTATATTCGGGGATTAGCAGCAAAATCACAAAAGCGTTACTGGTATTTTAAACAAGTAGAAGCAATCAAAGGCTATGGATATAAAATTGATGCCAAGATTCTCGTAAAACCAGGAGTAACTTTTGCCGGAGATGTATTAAATGTCGGTCTAGGAAAAGTCATAGTTATGGAATATACCAGAAGTGGTAAAAAGCAACTCCGGCTTGGTGTAATGGCTGATACTGGTGGAGCCTTCTTGCCAAATTTGTATCAGTTAGATTTCCTAGCAGGTATTTTTAAGAGCCAGGCAGATTTTAAGCAGAATATTCGTCAACTACCTATGTATGCTCAGGGGACATATATTTTGGTTAAAAAGAAAACTTAATCATAATTTCTTCCCTCTGGGCGAGGTTTCCTCGCCCCTACATCCTTCTCTTCCCTTCCGAGTCTGCCCATCGCCTCGTATCATAAAAATATAAAAAAGTAGCCAAAACTTAACGGCATAACATGGGCAGTATTTGGGAACTTGATTTTTACTCTCGTCCAATAGTGGACGAGAAACAGAAAAAAATATGGGAAGTATTGATTTGCGAAACTCCCACGGATATTAGCGACAACACAGATGCTTTATTTCGCTATGCACAGTATTGCCCCAGTACAACGGTAAATTCTGTATGGTTGAGGACAGCTATTACAGAAGCTATCGCTAAAGCATCAGAACCACCAATAAAAATTCGCTTCTTTCGTCGGCAAATGAATAATATGATTACTAAGGCTTGTCAAGATATTGGCATCCCAGCGCAAGCAAGTCGCCGTACCTTATTCCTCAACCAATGGTTAGAACAAAGGATGGAGGAGGTTTATCCCCAAGAATCTGGTTATCAAGCAGGAACTAATCCTTCAGTCACCCTGGAAGCTCCCCTTCCCCAAAGATTACCTGATGCTTTAGAAGGACAAAAATGGCAATTTGTCAGTTTATCAGCACAGGAATTGGGGGATATCCCAGAGTGGGACATTAGTTTTGGTGAAAGCTTCCCTTTAGAGATGCTAAAAGTTCCCCCTGAAACTCCCATTCCCGGAATCTTGATTTTTTCACCCAGAGCATTACCCTTAGCAGGTTGGATGTCTGGTTTAGAATTAGCATGGTTAAGATTTGACAAGAATCAAGCCGGAAGATTAGTTTTAGAAACTGGAGCGAGTGAAAGCTGGATTTTAGCCAATCTCAAAAATCCCCAAGTTTTAGCTGCTGCTAAGGATTTTGAATCAGCCAAACAAAATGCTCATGGTGTGCATTTTATTGCTGTACAATCTGACCCGCAAGCAGAATCTTTTGGTGGATTTTGGCTTTTATGTGAGGTCAAACTACCTTAAAACCCACATTCGGCAGGTGCGATCGCAAAATGTTGTATTTTTGAAGTATGAGTTTTTCCCAATCACAAATCAAAGTACAAGATATCCAGCATTTAGGCATAGTGGCAGGGATTATTGATGAAATGAGTTTGGTTGATTTGTTTAACCAACTGCTTGGAAGTCATCCCCAAGAAATAATCAGCGCAGGCCAAGTGGTCAAAGCAATGATTCTCAATGGCTTAGGCTTTATCAGTGCACCACTATATTTATTTGAAAAGTTCTTTTCAGGGATTGCAACGGAACATTTATTGGCAGAGGGAATACAACCAGAACATTTGAACGATGAACCCTTGGGCAGAGTCTTAGACAAACTATATGATCCAGGATTAACGGAAATTTTTATCCGAGTCCCACTATCAGCAGCAGATAGATTTGGAGTGAAAATGGACAGCTTCCACTTGGATTCAAGTTCATTTCATGTACATGGGGATTATGGAACTGCTACTGATGATGAAGCATCAGCACAATCAGGATTAATTACAATTACATATGGTTATTCTAGAGACCACCGACCAGATTTGAAACAATTTATCCTTGACTTGATGTGGAGTGGTGATGGAGATATTCCTTTATATTTAAGAGTTGCACATGGTCATGAAGTCGATTCTGCCATGTTTGGAACACTTATGGCACATTTCCACAAACAATGGCAAATTGATGCTTTATTTGTTGCGGATGCAGCCCTTTACACTGAAGACAATTTGCAGATGATAGTCTCATTATTAAGATGGGTATCTCGAGTGACTGCAACCCTAACTGCCGCAAAAGAACTATTAGAAAAGAACAGTATTGATGCATTTGTACCAAGTAAAATCCCAGGATATCGTATTGCCCCCTGTTGTAATGATTCTGGTGGTGTGCGACAACGGTGGCTAGTGATAGAAAGTGAAGCCCGTAAAGAATCTGACTTAAAACAACTGGAAAAACGTCTGACCAAAAAATATACCCAGGCACAATCCCAACTACGAAAATTGTGTCAACAGGAATTTGCATGTGCCGAAGATGCATTCAACCCAGCCAAATTACTTGAGACTCAGTTGCCATTTCATCAACTTGTAAATATTGAAGTTATTGAATATGGCCAACACCGGGGACGTGGTAGACCTCCCAAGGATTCTCAACTTGCCCTAATTTCCCATATTCAAGCCGAAATTGTACCCAAAGAAACTGCAATTACCATTGCCACAGAACAGGCTGGTAGCTTTATTCTTGCCACCAATGTTCTTGATGCCGACAAACTTAGCAACGAAGATGTTTTACCTGAATATAAGGCACAACAATCTACAGAACGTGGTTTTCGGTTTCTCAAACACCCATGGTTTTTTACTTCCACTGTATTTCTAAATTCAAGGAAAAGAGTGGCGGCTTTGACAATGGTTATGGGTTTGTGTTTGCTAGTTTACAGCCTAGGTCACAGGGCATTACGCCCATCTCTAAAACGAGGCTCCCAAACAATTCAAAATCAGTTAGGTAAACCAACTGCCACTCCTACTTTACGTTGGGGGTTTCAATGTTTCATGTCAATTCATTTATTAACGTTGGCTTCTTTGAAACAGATTTCCAACCTCAGTGAACAGCGGTGCTGGATTCTACAGTTTTTTGGTGCTCCCTGTCGTAAATATTATCTTCTTTGCTAACTAACCTGCGGAATGTGGGTTAAAATTGCACAGCGTATTCATGTGGAGAGAAATAGGTGATTCAATTTTGGATTTTGGATTCATATCTATCAAGTCCACCAAAGGAAATTCCTCCGCAGTCGTAACAAGTCGGCATACCCTCCTTTTAGTCGCCATAACGGACGGTAGACGACCAAAAGGAGGCTTCTTGTAAAGTAGCTTCTCAACGCGCTGGTTTTTGTCTAATCGCAAAAGTTCTCTCAAGAGGACTGGGAGATATCCCGTAAAACTAATGTGGTGGAGCGCTAGACTATCCTTCATATCCAGCCTATTTCTCAGTCAAATTCAATGATAAATCACTTGTTTAGTGAGAGTCGAAATTCTCTCCTCCCACATCTCTGGAGAAAAATGCCCACATTCTTGTCTGAAAAACTTCCTACTGCAGGTGCATTACACAAAGTCAATGCAAAATCATGGTGTCTAAACAGTTACCACAAGATATACTAGCAGAGCAACTGCTAGAATTAGCCATCAGGTGTGGGGCAGAAGCGGCTGAAGTTTATCAGTCGCGATCGCTTTCTCGACCCGTGTTTTTTGAAGGTAATCGCTTAAAACAAATAGAAACTAATGAAGCTGAGGGTACAGCTTTAAGATTGTGGCGAAATGGATGTCCTGGTGTTGCTGTTGCCTATGGTCCTGCAGAGCCAAAATCAATTGTGGAAAAGGCTTTAGCTCTAAGTAAGTTAAATTCACCAGAATTGATGGAACTTGGCAGCAATTTTCAACCCCATTACTCAGATTTAGGCGAAGATGTACCCATAGAAAAGTTGATGGATTGGGGTCAACAAACCATTGATACAATCCGCAAGTCTTATCCAGATGCAGTATGTAATGGAGATTGGGAATGTGACATTGAAACCACAAGGCTTGTCAATACTAAAGGTTTAGATTGTTACTATACTGACACCACTTTGAGCTCTTATGTTTCTGCTGAGTGGGTTAGGGGTGAAGATTTTTTAAATGTGTCAGATGGTGAAACAAAACGGTGTATTTTGCAACCGGAAAAGGTGGCTGCCCAAATTTTACAACGTCTAGCTTGGGCAGAGGAAAAAGCCACTCTTCCCAAGAGTCGTGTACCCATATTATTTACTTCCAAAGCCTCCGATATGTTGTGGGGTACTATACAAGAAGCTTTGAATGGTAAGCGGATATTGGAAAGAGCTTCCCCATGGGCAGATAAATTTGGTCAACAGGTGACTTCTTCTCAACTTACTCTGTACCAAGATCCCCAAGTTGGACCCTACAGTTGTCCTTTTGATGATGAAGGTACTCCCAGCCAACCAGTACTTTTTATCGAAAATGGTATTTTACAGCACTATTATTGCGATCGCTCTATTGGCAAACAAATAGGGGCTGATTCTACAGGTAATGGTTTTCGTCCCGATTTAGGGAGCTATCCTACCCCCAGCTTATTTAATTTCCTGGTTCAGCCAGGATTAACTAGCCTTCAAGAATTAATTACATATATGGATTATGGTTTGATTGTTGATCAAATTCTTGGTGGAGATGGGGGTATTTCCGGTGATTTTTCCATTAACGTTGAATTAGGTTACCTGGTCAGAAATGGTCGCGTATTTGGACGCGTGAAAGACACTATGGTAACTGGCAATATTTATGATGCCCTCAAGCAGTTAGTGAAACTAGGTGGTGATGCAGATTGGAATGGTTCTTTTTATACACCATCTTTGATAGTTGAAGGTTTATCTATCATTGGGAAGGGATGATATTCGGTTTCAAGTAGTCAACCCAGATCTACTTGAAACCATTTCATAATGGCTGAATTGGCAACAGTTTTAACTTGGGATGATGTGATAGTGTAGTGGAAAGTCCATTCATTTCACTACTAACAACCATAGGAAGCTAAGTGTTTAGCCAGGTCTAATAAATACCTGTATGAATAGGGTTTGTAAAAGATAGAGTTAAGCGATCACTCTTCCCAACCAGACTCAATCAAGTGTGGAAGAAGTCATAATTGATGCAGGAACGGCAGTACTCAACCCATTTATAGAATAAATTCAGTCTTTTCTTGTAGAATACAACGCAATTACCACCAAACTATCATTTCATCAGAACTGCTTGACAATTTTCCTGTTTATAGACTAGGCAGATGAAGTTATTATTGGTAATGATACGTTGCTTTTGTATTATTTTTTAAACTAGATAGATAAATTACCAATCCTACTTAAACGAGCAGAGTGAACGATAACAGCTATGTCTTACGCCTCCATCCTCAAAAATATACCAGATTTTTTAAGCCAACCAACAGGTATAGCCGCTATAACCTCTATTGGTATCCATGGAGCCATAGCTTTTATTCTACCGTTGATGCCTGTAGACTCGAAATCTAAGCCAGTAACATCATCAAAGGCTGTTGGAGTTGTTGAACTGAGTCAAGCAGAACAGCAACGTCTCCCACAAACTTCAATTGCTCCCAAGGTAGCACTACAGCCTCAAATACCTATACAAAAGATTAATTCCACTCTACCCAATCAAACTACATTACCCCCCTTACCACCAAGTTCCTCAACTTCGTTGATTTTGCCTCAGTTACCAAAATCAACTACGAATTATTCTACCTATTCCCTACCGAGATTTAATCCTGGTAACATTTATAGACCTTACACTTCGACTACTCCTACTTTCACCAGGAGAAGAAGGATTTATAATCCTCCCACTACACCTAGTTATGCGAACCCCAGCAAATGGAAAAATAATGATACAGCACCAGCTCTTGCGGGGATAGACGATAACAAACCTTCTACTACCCAGAAAACAGCAGTTAACAATACTAATAAAGCTCCTAGTCGAAATCTACTTGCTCCAGTTAAATCAGCTTTTGAGCCAGGAAGCAACTATACAATTGCCGCAACAGGTAGTTTTCGAGAATTTAAACCTCAATCCCCAGATAAAAATACTGCTGTCACTCCCACTCCATACTCTGGTAAGGAAATCGCTGCACTGAATTCATACCAAGATTTAAGACAGGGAATTCTCAAGGCATACCCAGGAATCACCGAAAAAGCTGCAATTCGTCAAGTCATTTCCACTGATAATTCAGCTTTACATGGGAATGTAAGGGGAATATTGGTGGTAGATGCTGAAGCTAAAGTACTAGATGTAGTATTCCAATCGGACAAATTTGTCTCTCCCGCACAGAAAGTAGCAACCAGGAAGCATTTTTCTAAAAATCCACCACCAAATACAAAAAATATCGCTTCCTATCCTTTTAGTTTAAATTTAAAGGATGTCTCCAATGTTGCTAATACTAATACACAACCTGTCACACCTAACAGTTCCAGAACATCTTTAGAACAAAAGCTAAGACGAAACCAGAATCAAAATCAAAATCAAAAAGAGACAGCCGCTAATCGACCAGTAAGAATTAAAACACCTATACAGGTACCAACGGTACAAAAGAATCAGAATGAAGACACTAAAAAATTTGTACCTGTAGGTTCTTCACCAAAGAATCAACCAGAGACATCTGCTGGCCAACCGGTAAAAATTAAAACACCATCGCAGCTACCTACTGTACAAAAAAATCAACAGAATCAACAAGCTGCAAATTCTGAACCAAGTCGTAAAAAACTTATCAATCGGTTACGTCAAGTGAGGGACAATCGACAAAATCAACAATAAGTAGATTCAGTAGAGGATATTATACCTCTTCTGTTACTCTCCGAAAAGTCTTTCAATTTCAAAAATCTGTAACTCTTATCTGTCAAGCGATTGCCCATTTATTTATTAATATAATTTCCAGAAGGTGGTCAGATTACAAAATTTTGATTCAAAGTATCTCAAACTATTGATATCACTCCTTTATAAAACTTTTTCGTGATACGAACAAGAGGAAAGTGACAGAAGAGGCTTATGATTTTTAGGGGTAAGCATATTGTTTATCCCTATATTTTTGTTTTAAATGGGAAAGCAGCAATTCAACTATCTTCAGCGATTTGATATCAAATCATTTTCCCAATCTCAGATCAAATCAAAAAATATTCGCTGCATTCTTTTTTCAAAGCATTATCACCAACTAGTTTTATTTACTTGCGCGTAGTACTGTAAGCGTGTTTATTCTGATGTGTTAAAGTCTGAATCACTACTATTGACAAGTGTTTAAACAGACATGACATGATATGAGTAATACAAAAAGGGATAGACAAATTGTCTATCCCGTAACAATAGCCTTAGAAAACCTACCTACAGCTTAGGCTTTACAACTTCAGCTTAGGTAAATTATCTGTAAAGATTAGGTTCCAACAGTCCAAGAATTGATGTACTCAATTTGCTCTGCTGTTAGGGAATCAATCTCAATACCCATTCCCTGTAACTTCAGACTAGCAATCTCCTCGTCTACTTCCCGAGGAATAGAGTACATACCGGGCTCTAATTTACCCTTGTTCTTCACTAAGTACTCACAACCCAGAGCTTGGTTGGCAAAGCTCATATCCATAACTGCACTGGGATGTCCCTCAGCAGCAGCTAAGTTGATTAAACGTCCTTCACCTAAAACAACTATGGATTTACCACTAGGTAGGCGGTATTCTTCGGTGAAGGGTCGAACGTTCTTCACTTCAGTCGCCTTTTCCCGTAGTGATTTGAGGTCGATTTCAATATCAAAGTGACCGGAGTTCGATACGATCGCACCGTCTTTCATTACATCGAAATGCTCGGAGCGAATGACGTGCTTATTACCAGTTACAGTAATAAACATATCTCCTAGCGGAGCAGCTTCTGCCATAGGCATTACCCGGAAGCCGTCCATAACTGCTTCAATCGCTTTGATAGGGTCGATTTCGGTAACAATTACGTTTGCACCAAGTCCTGCTGCACGCATGGCGGTACCTTTGCCACACCAGCCATAACCGACAACAACTATTGTCTTACCTGCCAGGAGAACGTTGGTAGCACGGATAATACCATCTAAGGTAGATTGACCAGTACCATACCGGTTGTCAAAGAAGTGCTTAGTATCAGCATCATTGACGTTCATTGCTGGGAAGGGAAGAGCACCATCCTTTAGCATTGCCCGTAAACGGACGATACCTGTGGTAGTTTCTTCAGTGGTACCAATAATTTCGGATAATTGCTCTTTACGCTCTTGAATCACAGTAGCCACAACATCGCTACCATCATCAATGATGATGTTGGGACGGTGATCTAAAGCAATTTGTACGTGACGGTGGTAAGTTTCGTCATCTTCACCTTTAATAGCAAAGACAGGAATCTCATGATCAGTGACGAGGCAAGCTGCTACGTCATCTTGAGTGGATAGGGGATTACTAGCAATTAGCAGAGCATCTGCACCACCTGCTTTTAGTGTAATTGCTAAGTTAGCTGTTTCTGTTGTTACGTGAGAACAAGCTACGATGCGAAGACCTGCAAAAGGCTTTTCCTTCGCAAAGCGATCGCGGATTTGCTTTAAAACAGGCATCTCCCTTGCAGCCCATTCAATGCGCTGTCTTCCCAGGGGAGCTAGAGCGAGGTCTTTAACCTCGTGCTTTAATCGGGGAGTAGTTGCGGTCATTAAATAGTTCCTCAAAGAGTAAAAAATGTACGTAAGTATTACGCACTATATTAGGGTATGCCAAAACTGACAAGTTAAACCAACATTTTTTTGGATGTTAGCTTTATGCTTACAGAGAATACTATTGATATTTGACAGTAGTTATGTAAACATCATCTCTGGCTTTTTGCCAAATTGTTATAAATTGAAGCCAAAATTCTCTTCTTTACTATAGAAGATTTTTGCCAATATTGTGGTCTTATTTTTCTTGTTTACCGAACTTTTGGAAATGTATAACTATGCCAATAGCTGTTGAATCTGGTTGGGTGTTAACTCTTGTACATTGTTTATAACTATTGATGCACCTGCTTGTCGTAATTTATCCGCATATGCATCCTTTCTAGAGGTAGTTTCTTGTACATGGGGTGGTAAAACTCCCACTCCAACCCAGTTCCGATTTGGCTCAATCTCTCGTGCTTTTTCCACAGTGTACATATCAGCTACTGTATCTCCCGCATATACTACTATGGGGATGTTGTCAATTCCATTTTCTAACAGACGGACGGTGGTAAAAAGTCCGGTGGGATCTGGTTTTCCCGGAGCATCTTCCATGGCAATCAGGATAGGCGCTTGCAAACCCAAGCGTCCTTCTAGGATATAATTAGCGGAGGCACGAGGAGCACCGCTAAAAAATCCCCAAGCAATGTTAGCTGAAGTAAGTTGCTCCAAGTAGGAAGACTCTAATAATAATGGTTCATGGCAGATATACCCATTCCATGTATTGGGGTCATTTCCACGGTAACGTCCTTGAAAAAAGTCAACCATGGCATTGTAATCTAGGTTTACTTCCTCACGAGGCTTTCCTTGGGTTTCAAAGTGGCGATGAACTAACTCTTGGGAAGCTTCCCAATCATTGTTCCAAGTACCTTCAGATTTGAGGTTATCGATATCTATTGAGGTGGGGCGATATGCTCCAGAGGTAAAATGCTCTACGGTGTCTGCTAAAGCTCGGCGATAGGAATTACCAACATCTCGGATTACCCCATCAATATCAAAAACAACGATCGCATGGATAGAACTGTTTTCTGTCATTCGATTTTAGATTGTGTTATACGGAGGTAAGAGTAGAAAGGCAAGAGGCAGACGGTTATTAACCCTAGCCGAAGTGAAACCTCGGTGACAAAAGTTTCAATTTGAGCTTGTGGATTTGTATATCTGTTCAGTGTGGGAGCTTTTACTATCTTTAGATAGGACAATTACTAATATTTTTACCAAATATCCATAAGTAATATTATCACTAGTAGAGTGAATGGGAAATTCACAGAGTAGATAATCAGTAATATTTAGCTAGATTTTGTGTTGCTAATTACTTAAAAAGGTAATCATATTTTTGGGATATAGAAAGAATATATTTACTTAAAATATATAATTTTAATAAAATGTCTAAACTAGGTCTGGTTCGCCTTGTATGCATACTCCCGGATTTCTCACTTGTGATAAAAATACACTTGGATGAGCCAGATTTAGCATAAATTAATTGGCACATTGTCAAATTCCTTGCAGATGACAAGGACTACGAAGTAACAACCGAGTATACAAAAGATATATAAAATACATTCAAATTGAAATATACTTAAATCAGAACAAAATAGTGATAAAATTTGACACACCAACTTGTTGGGTTAAATCAAGTAAATTAACCCAGCAGGACAGTTATTTAAAATCAGAGAGCGCTATTACTTATTACTCTTTGTAATTATTCTAACCCCCATGCTGCCGGTTCTAAGTTGGATGCACGAAGTTTTGCAGCAAGTAAATGTTTACCACAAAAAATATAAAGGGGAGCATAACAATATCCTTTGTAATACGGATTAAAGAATGTTTCTTTTTGATGACCATGAACGAAATCATCCGTCACATCTAAATCTATTATTATCTGTCGCGGTGGCTGATCATAAGATTATAAAAATAGCTCAACTAAAAGTGTTTCTATCGCCTTAGCATTATAGTCAATACGATGATATCGACTATTTTCTCTTGAAGATACGTCTTCTGGAGAATGTTCGAGACGATTTAAGGTGCTTTTCCCCGCCAAAGTCGTTAATTCTTGTTCTGAGTTAATAACCTTTCCTACAGCAAGTGCGAATATTGGAGCGTGACGTAGAATTTCATGGTCATTTATGTCTTCATACCCCATGATTAAGCCATATATATATCCTTTGTGCAATTAAGTTATGAACTGGATATAAAACTTTATTGGGGTCTCGGTAATCTTTGAAACATCTTGCAAATCGTGATGTTATTTCTCTTTTTCTGTCTAGTTCCGCAATTAATGTTAACTAACCCTGCATCCGATGTTACAGGCTCTCCCTTGAAATTGACTACAACTGGACATGACTTTACCTGTCCAAATACAAACTGTTCCGGTATAGAATGATTTTTATTTGGGGTCATCCTTTAAACTGCTGAGATTATTTTGCAATATACATACATTTTGGCAGTTTTAGACCGCTCTTTTTTCAATCTTGCTGAGAAATCCGGGTCTATTCCCTGGAAGGTTTATAAGGCTAAAATAACTGTATTTGTATCGCACAGAGAGTATATTTCATGGATTACTCTGGCATAAATTGGGAATTTGGTATAGAGTTAAATCCTACATGGCGACAGCAAGTCATTAATGCAGCTTTGGCAGATAATTTAAGAGCAAAGGCATTTGGAATTACTTCCGAGAATGTAGATGAGGTAATAGAAAATAAGTTTTATTTATTGCAATCAATATATCCTGCTTTTACTGAGTTTTGTCATACTAATTTACAGAAATTACCCCAAGATATGTTGAGGGTCTTGTGGGAATATTGGTTACCTCTGGGGATAAAAATGGCCTCTCAACGCAAAGAAATCGGACACCCTTTCATTCAAGGAATTTTGGGAGGACAGGGAACAGGCAAAACTACAATGTGTGGAGTTTTGCAAATAATTCTGCATGAATTAGGATATAAATGTTTGAATTTATCTTTAGATGATTTATATAAAACCTATAGCGAACGCTTAATTTTACAGCAACAAGATCCCCGTTTAATTTGGCGTGGTCCTCCGGGAACCCATGATGTAGATTTGGGTTTAGATATCTTAAACAAAATTCGTCAGGTTAAAGAAGAAATAGCAATTCCCCGCTTTGACAAATCTTTACATAAAGGAATTGGCGATCGCACAACTCCAGAACTGGTACATAATATTGATATTGTCTTATTTGAAGGCTGGTTTGTAGGAGTACAGCCGATTAATCCCCAAGCTTTTGATTTTCCTCCTACACCAATTATCACAGAGGCTGATAAACAATTTGCCCGTGACATGAACATGAGACTTCACGACTATTTACCCATGTGGCAGAAGTTAGATAGTTTGATCGTTTTATACCCCCAAGATTATCGGTTGTCTTTACTGTGGCGGAAACAAGCCGAGCATAAAATGATGGCAAAGGGAAAACCAGGAATGTCAGACGAGCAAATTGAAACATTTGTTCATTATTTTTGGTGTACTCTTCATCCAGAATTATTTATTAAACCATTATTAAAATCCCCCATACCTGTTGATTTAGTCATTGAAATCAATAGCGAGCATGGGATGGGTAAAGTTTCTCAACCCGGTAATATTGATATTATATAAAGCAGCCCGTTGGCATCTTAATTGGTAATAACTGAATGCCTTTGTGTAACCAATATTCCCAGACGCGATCGCAAGATTCAATTTACAATGCTAGCTTAGGAAATTTTATCCGCAGTTGTGTGTAAAAATGTTTTGAGCTGCTGTTTCATAGCTCGTTCAGTTTGAGGGATTGTCGCACCAACTTGCGCCGCTTTATCCAGGGTAAGCGCATCTAATTTTGTAGTGAAAATTACAGATTGTTGTACACAATTGTGAGGTATGTCTTGATTCTCAAGTGCGAACGCCAACGACGGGGACTTCGTGCCTAAGCGCAGGCTACCTCAACGCCCTTTGGGGCGGTACTGGAGGGGCATCGCCAAAAAAAGTTGACGCAACTGGGGAACGCTTCCCTAGATTCCGTGGTGCCAGGTAGGGGCATCAAGACCTTGAGTAAGGCCAATAAACACTCATACCCCCACCTGGCACTCCCCTACGCCAGCCAATCTTCCCCAGTTGCTGGAACACTCCTGGGGCACAAAAATGGAGATTTAAGTATTAAAGAAGTTAAGTAGTATGCTAAGGACCCAAAGGGTCTATCTTAACTGAACGGCTTAGTCTAATCGTATCTCTGACAAGAAGGCTTGGGCCTACCGGTTTCAAATCTTCAAAACCAAAGATTAAAAGTTCAAAAAATTTGAGTATAGCCAATGCCACTGCATTCACAGAAAAAATGTCATTAGTTTTTAGTGAGATAGAAGACCCACCTGTAGAAAGAACCCGTGTCCATTTCTTAACAGATATTTTAATCATTGGAATACTATCAGTGATTGCAGCAGGTAAGGGATGGGAGGACATGGAAAATTATGGATTGAGTAAATACGACTGGTTGAAGCAGTTTTTAGCTTTACCAGAGGCCATGCCAAGTGCAGATACTTTTTGACGGGTGTTTGAACCCATTAACCCAAAAGTATTTGAGCGATGCTTTCGACGTTGGGTAGAATCAATAGTTGAAGCCCCAGGTGCACAGGTAATTCCCATTGATGGTAAGACCCTCAAAGGTTCCTATGATAGAGAACAGGGTAAATCAGCGTTACATCTAGTTATTGCATGGTCGATTGATTTATCGTCTTGTTTTAGGACAAGTAAAACAAGACGATAAATCAATGGAATGAAATTACAGCAATCCCTGCATTATTGGAATTATTAGACATGGCTGGATGTATTATTACCATTGATGCCATGGGTACGCAAACAGCAATTGCATCCCAAATATTGAATGCAAAAGCAGATTATGTTTTAGGACTCAAAGGTAATCATCCTACACTTTACGGACAAGTTAAAAATTGGTTTTAGCAACAGTTATCTCAAGGCTTTAAAGGTATTATCCATAGTTCTGATAAACGGGTAGAGAAAGGTCATCATCGTACTGAAAAACGTCAATTTTGGTGTGTTCCTATTTCTCAACAGCAAACTTTGCATAACCAAGACAATTGGGTTGGTCTTAAATGGGTTGTCATGGTTGTGCGGGTACCACATCTTTGGAATCAAACAACCCGTGAAGTTAAGTTTTATCTAACTAGTTTAAATTGTGATGCTCGTAACTTAGGAGAAGTGATTCGTCTTCATTGGGGTATGGAATATGGTTTGCATTGGACTTTAGATGTCACTTTTTCTGAACATGCTGGTCGTGTCCGTACTGGTCATGCTCCACAAAACTTAGCACTTCTGCGGCGAATAGCTCTTAATGCTTTAAATCTAGAGCAATCTTTGAAACGTAGTAATCGCCAAAAATCTAATCCAGCCGCTATGGATAATAATTATATGCTGACTGTTCTTACTGCTTGTTTATCCCAACATGATGATCATACCTCTCAACCCGCTTGTCAATAGAATTTGAGATGCGCTTACCCTGCCGCTTTATCCTGTGCCACAGCTTGGTATTGCTCAGTGGTACTAGGTTCACCTTTCTGAATTTTATCCTTTGTTTGCTGGTATGACTCTTGTGCAGTTTGCCAAGGTTGTTTAACCTGAGTGTAGCGTTCGCCATATCTCTGGGTTAGTTTATCATCCCAATCTACAAGTAATTCTTGCAGAGATACATACTCTTGTTGGAGATTGGTAAATAATCTTTGTTTCAGGAGATTAAAAAGCTTTGATAACAAGGAAAGAAAGGTAGAAGGCTTTTCCTGTTGATGACCTTCGACTACAACCAACGCTCCATCTACCGCATCAAAAACTTGCTGTTCGTTATCTAAGGAATTTGCTCATGTGCTATCGCTAACTCCTGCAACAGCACCTTCCATAGCTGCCATCATATCGTTTCTGGCTCCTTACCTTTAAGATGTTCGATAACTGCTGTTACTGCATCTTGGGCTATGCTGCGAATTTCTACAGCACCACCCTTGACTTCACCCATGGTATCCCTAACCCCAACTCTAACAATCTCTCGTATTTTTTGAGTTCTCGCACTACCTTTTTCTTTAACTTGCTCTAAATCTTAGGTAATTCTTGTTTTAATTGTAGACATGGATGTTTCTGCGTAATTCAATCATGAAAAACAAATATATCATTAGTCAGTGAATATCACATTCATAAAAATTTATTTGTTTTTACTTTTTTTATTAACCCTAACAGCATCAACATGAATTACATTATCTACAGGTATATTTTTTACAGGAACTGTTTTTACTTGAGGGTTTCTATTTTTACTTCTATTTTGGATTCTTTAAACCATAATTTGTGACACTTTTGCCATCAACAATATCATAATAATTTCGTCGTTAACTCATCATATTAAGGTAATTGTATCTGGTAAAATATATATAAATGAGAAAAAACAAGCCAGCAACAATAGCAATAAAACGGTATTTATAATGACGTAATAATTTAATACTACCGTCTTCTAAAACTTAGATGAATCGTCTGTGAATCATTGATTATTTCTCTATATCACAATTTTTATAGTGACAGATTTTCCGAAAATTTTCTGGTGTATAAAACCATGATTTATGTATGGAAAGTACACCGTATATGTTTGTCGTGAAAACCGTATACTGTCTACAACTATTATGCAATCTTAGGTCGAGCGTAGTGCCATATAACAATTTCATCGAGGTTGAATACTAGACACCCAATCTAAATTTACTCAGTAATTAATATGACAAAATAAACAATGAAAGCAGGTATTTTATTTTCTGTATTTGCTCATTTATCCCCAATGAGCAAGGACTTTGGGTCATTCTCAAAACAGTTGCAGCAGTTAGTATTCAAAATATGGGAAAATACTATGGGTTACTCTATATCGAAAGTAAATATAATAGAAAATAGTCCCTAACCTATTTGTCTGTCTTGCAACACAACTACCTGCCCAAATCTCATGTACATTGTTTCTCAAAACGATCATCGCTGGCAATTTTGGATTGATAGGGGTGGTACGTTTACTGACGTAGTGGCAAAGTCTCCCAATGGTGAGATTATCGTACATAAATTATTGTCAGAAAACCCCGCTCGCTATAAGGATGCTTCGGTACAGGGAATTCGGGATATTTTAGGAATCGCTACAGATGCACACATTCCCAGTCAGGAGATTGCGGCAGTAAAAATGGGAACTACGGTAGCAACTAATGCCTTATTAGAAAGAAAAGGCGATCGCACTGTTTTAGTTATTACCAAAGGTTTTCGGGATGCTTTACGTATTGCTTATCAAAACCGTCCCGATATTTTCGCTCGGCAAATTATCCTACCAGAAATGCTCTATGAGGAAGTGATTGAGGTAGAAGAACGTTACAGCGCCAAGGGAGAAGAGTTAATCCCCCTAAATATTGAGGCTATATATCCTCAATTACAAGCAGTATATGAACGCGGAATTCGCTCCTGTGCCATAGTTTTGATGCATGGCTATCGCTATTATCTCCACGAACAAAAACTGGCTGCGAACGCTAAAAAAATCGGTTTTACCCAGGTTTCAGTATCCCACGTTGTCAGTCCGTTGATGAAGTTGGTTAGTCGTGGGGATACTACGGTGGTTGATGCCTATTTATCCCCTATTTTACGGCGTTATGTGGATGAAGTAGGGAGTCAGTTACAAGGGAAGAGTGAAGTTAAAAGGGAACAATCCAAAATTCAGTTGATGTTCATGCAATCTAATGGGGGATTGACGGATGCGGATAGCTTTCAAGGTAAAGATAGTATCTTGTCTGGCCCTGCGGGAGGAATTGTCGGAGCAGTACAAACTAGCCGAATGGCAGGCTTAAACAAGATCATTACCTTTGACATGGGTGGTACTTCTACGGATGTCGCCCATTATGATGGTGATTATGAACGCACACTAGAAACAGAAGTTGCAGGGGTACGGTTGCGAACCCCTATGATGGCAATCCACACTGTCGCTGCTGGTGGGGGTTCTATTCTTCAGTTTGAGGGTGGACGGTATCGCGTGGGGCCAGAATCTGCGGGAGCAAATCCTGGTCCTGCTGCTTATTCCCAAGGTGGTCCGTTAACGGTAACTGACTGTAATGTGATGTTAGGAAGATTACAGCCGGGGTTTTTCCCCAAGGTCTTTGGTAAGAATGCAGATTTGCCCTTGGATGCAGAGATTGTCCAAGAGAAATTTCGCCAATTGGTGCAAGAAATTGGGGATAATCGTACACCAGAAGAAGTAGCAGCTGGATTTTTAGCGATCGCGGTTGATAAAATGGCGAATGCGATCAAAAAAATATCTCTGCAACGGGGTCATGATGTTTCTGAATATACTTTGTGTTGTTTTGGAGCCGCCGGAGGACAGCACGCTTGTTTAATTGCTGATGCTTTAGGGATGAAGCAGGTATTTATCCATCCCTATGCGGGAGTTTTATCTGCCTATGGTATGGGTTTGGCGGATATACGGGTAATTAAAGAGCAGGCTATAGAAGCAGTGTTGACTCAGGATTTAATCTCTGAATTGGCAGTGGTATTTAGCCAATTAGCAGCTACAGGAAAAGCAGAATTAAACAGTGAAGATATAGAATATTCACAAATTAGTTTGTTGCAAAAAGTATTGGTACGTTATGAAGGGACTGACGTACCCTTGATAGTAAATTTTGGGGATATATCAGCGATAAAATCCCAGTTTGAGCAAGTGCATCGCCAGCGTTATGGCTTTATCTCCTCGGAAAAACGGTTAATTTTAGAAGCAGTTTCCGCAGAGGTAATTGTCCGTCACGACGCGCCGGAAGAGCCAGAAATTTCACAGGTAAATGATAATTTGCCAGTAGCAGTGACGACTGTGAAAATGTACGCCAATGGTACATGGCAAGATACCCCACTATATCGGCGAGAAGACTTGCAACCAGGAGATTGGGTAAAAGGACCCGCGATTATAATCGAACCTACTGGTACAAATATTATAGAACCCCATTGGCAAGCAGAAATAAATTCTCGCAAACATTTAATTTTGCATTGTAGAGAGGGGCAAGCAGAGGAGCAGGGAGTAGGGAGCACGGAAGAAGAATCGACTCAAAAAGTACCTAGTGCTCCAGATCCGGTGATGCTGGAAATATTCAATAACTTATTTCGCGCGATCGCGGAACAAATGGGTATTACTCTGCAAAATACTAGTTCTTCGGTAAATATAAAAGAAAGACTAGATTTTTCCTGTGCAATTTTTGACATTGATGGGCAATTAGTTGCTAATGCTCCCCACATTCCCGTACACCTCGGTTCCATGAGTGAGAGCGTACAAGCTTTAATTAATAGCCATGGGGATACCATCAAACCCAGTGATGTCTTCCTGTCCAATAATCCCTACAACGGTGGAACCCATCTTCCTGATATCACAGTTATTACTCCTGTATTTTTATCCACAGAAGCTGTTAGCAAACCTCTCTTTTACCTAGCTTCACGGGGACACCATGCAGATATTGGTGGTATTACCCCTGGTTCCATGCCTGCCCATAGTACCAGTGTGGAGGAAGAAGGGATTTTGCTTGATAATTTTCAGTTAGTGAATGGGGGAGAATTTAAAGAGGAGGAATTAGTCAAAGCACTGACAAAAGACCCTTATCCGGCAAGAAATATTACTAAAAATATCGCTGATATCAAAGCTCAAATTGCTGCCAATGAGAAGGGTGTGCAAGAACTTGAGCAAATGGTAAAAAATTATGGCTTGCCAACAGTCAATGTTTATATGCAGTTTGTCCAAGACAATGCCGAGGAATCAGTGAAACAAGTAATTGATGTATTAAAAGATGGTAGTTTTAACTATCCCTTAGATAACGGTAGTGAAATTCAAGTTCAGATTACCATTGACCGAAAAAATCGTCGTACAAAAATTGATTTTACCGGTACATCTTCCCAACAATCAAATAATTTCAATGTTCCCACAGCTGTTTGCCAAGCCGCTGTTTTATATGTATTTCGTACCCTAGTTAATGATGATATTCCGTTGAATTATGGGTGCATGAAACCATTAGAAATTATCATTCCAGAAGGATGTATGTTAAATCCACAGTATCCCGCAGCAGTAGTAGCAGGGAATGTGGAAACATCCCAAGCAATTACCGATGCTTTATATGGTGCATTGGGTGTGATGGCTGCTTCTCAAGGAACTATGAATAATTTTACTTTTGGCAATGATAAATATCAATATTATGAAACAATTTGTGGTGGTTCTGGTGCGGGTGACAATTTTGCTGGTACAGATGCAGTTCATACCCACATGACAAATTCTCGACTTACCGATCCTGAAGTATTAGAATGGCGTTTTCCGGTAATTTTAGAAAGTTTTGCTATTCGTCAACAAAGTGGGGGTAAAGGCTTATGTAAAGGTGGTAATGGAGTGGTGCGACGCATCCGTTTTCAAGAAGCGATGACAGCTGGAATTTTATCTAATCACAGATTTATTGCACCCTTTGGTTTACATGGTGGGGAACCGGGGAAAGTCGGGAAAAATTATGTGGAAAGAAGTAATGGGACTTTGGAAGAGTTAGGAAGCACGAATGCAGTGAAAGTAAACCCAGGGGATGTATTTGCGATCGAGACTCCTGGTGGTGGGGGATATGGTACTGATATTAGTTGTTAAGCAAAATTACTTCTTTTTCAGCCCTGGCAAAATTTTGTCACAATATAAATACACTATTTAATTAAGGGATAAAATCATGTATCAATACAATCCCTTACAATCTTTGCCTTCTTCCGCAGAGTTACCTGATTCTAAGTATTCTTTTAGGCGTTGCATAAGTGCGGGATGATTTCACTAAATTTTCAACGATTTATCAATGGTTTCAAACCCTAATTCATCCCGCACTTATGCAACGCCTTCTTTTATGTACCGAAATTTAATATTTTGTGCTTGAAATAATGTTTGTTTTCCTCATATACAAGGCAGGGTAAGCGCATCTAATTTTGTAGTGAAAATTACAGATTGTTGTACACAATTGTGAGGTATGTCTTGATTCTCAAGTGCGAACGGCAACGACGGGCACTTCGTGCCTAAGCGCAGGCTACCCCAACGCCCTTTGGGGCGGTACTGGAGGGGCATCGCCAAAAAAAGTTGACGCAACTGGGGAACGCTTCCCTAGATTCCGTGGTGCCAGGTAGGGGCATCAAGACCTTGAGTCAGCCCAATAAACACTCATACCCCCACCTGGCACTCCCCTACCCCACCCAATCTTCCCCAGTTGCTGGAACACTCCTGGGGCACAAAAATGGAGATTTAACTATTAAAGAAGTTAAGTAGTATGCTAAGGACGCAAAGGGTCTATCTTAACTGAACGGCTTAGTCTAATCGTATCTCTGACAAGAAGGCTTGCGCCTACGGGTTTCAAATCTTCAAAACCAAAGATTAAAAGCTCAAAAAATTTGAGTATAGCCAATGCCACTGCATTCACAGAAAAAATGTCATTAGTTTTTAGTGAGACACAAGACCCACCTGTAGAAAGAACCCGTGTCCATTTATTAACAGATATTTTAATCATTGGAATACTATCAGTGATTGCAGCAGGTAAGGGATGGGAGGACATGGAAAATTATGGATTGAGTAAATACGACTGGTTGGAGCAGTTTTTAGCTTTACCAGAGGGCATCCCAAGTGCAGATACCTTTCCACGGGTGTTTGAACCCATTAACCCAAAAGTATTTGAGGCATGCTTTCGACGTTGGGTAGAATCAATAGTTGAAGCCCCAGGTGCACAGCTAATTCCCATTGATGGTAAGACCCTCAATGGTTCCTATCATAGAGAACAAGGTAAATCAGCGTTACATCTAGTTAGTGCATGGTCGATTGATTTATCGTCTTGTTTTAGGACAAGTAAAACAAGACGATAAATCAATGGAATGAAATTACAGCAATCCCTGCATTATTGGAATTATTAGACATGGCTGGATGTATTATTACCATTGATGCCATGGGTACGCCAACAGCAATTGCATCCCAAATCTGTAATGCAAAAGCAGATTATGTTTTAGCACTCAAAGGTAATCATCCTACACTTTACGGACAAGTTAAAAATTGGTTTGAGCAACAGTTATCTCAAGGCTTTAAAGGTATTATCCATAGTTATGATAAACGGGTAGAGAAAGATCATCATTGTACTGAAAAACGTCAAATTTGGTGTGTTCCTATTTCTCAACAGCAAACTTTACATAACCAAGACAATTGGGTTGGTCTTAAATGGGTTGTCATGGTTGTGCGGTTACCACATCTTTGGAATGAAACAATCCGTGAAGTTAAGTTTTATCTAACTAGTTTAAATTGTGATCCTCGTAACTTAGGACAAGTGATTCCTCTTCATTGGGGTGTGGAAAATGGGTTGCATTGGACTTTAGATGTCACTTTTTCTGAACATGCTTGTGGTGTCCGTACTGGTCATGCTCCACAAAACTTAGCACTTCTGCGGCGAATAGCTCTTAATGCTTTAAACCTAGAGTAATCTTTGAAACGTAGTAATCGCCAAAAATCTAATCCAGCCGCTATGGATAATAATTATATGGTGACTGTTCTTACTGCTTGTTTATCCCAACATGATGATGATACCTCTCAACCCGCTTGTCAATAGAATTTGAGATGCGCTTACCCTGCTCACTGAATCAGTAACTTTACCACCTGCCTTTTGAATTAATTCCTTCGCTTCATTCCGCTTCAGGGTAGGCAAAGTTCCCGTCATCACAAAGATTTTACCTGCAAATTTATGATTAGTATCACTAACGGTTTCCTCTCCTGAAGAAGTCGCAAATTGTAACCCCGCAACTTGCAACCGAGTAATTTAACCCTGATTAGCACTACTATGAAACCATTTATTTACCGATGAGGCGATTTCCGTACCAATACCGTAAATAGCAGCAATAACCGTCACCTTGGCATTGCTCAAATCTTCCACA
>CBZS010000046.1 GCA_000613065.1 Richelia intracellularis
CTCATGCTTAATTAAGGACATGGGACAATCTAGTCAAAAGCCAAATTCAGCTTTACCAGTGGATGGAGTTTTAGTTACTCATGCTCATCCAGATCATGCCAGGAGTCTACTAACATTAAACGAAGCATTTCCTCTACTACCTATTTATGCCAGTGAAGTAACAAGCAAGTTACTACCTCTTAATTGGTTGGATTCTCAACAGCCAATCCCACAATTTTGTCAGGCTTTACCTTTACGTACACCTGTGGAATTGAAAGAAAACTTGCTGGTTGAGTTGTACCCAGCGGGGCATTTACCGGGAGCAGTGGCAATATTACTAACTTATATGACTTCTAAACGATCTTATAAGTTAATGTATACAGGGGACTTTTTTCTTTCTAATTCTCGGTTAGTAGAAGGTTTACGCTTAGAAGAATTACGTGGTTTAGAGTTGGATGTGTTGATAGTGGAAGGTACTTACGGTACATCTCGTCATGCCCACCGTCGTCACCAAGAGAACCAACTCGCAGAAAGAATAAATCGCGCGATCGCAGAAGGTTATTCTGTTCTCTTTCCCACACCAGCTTTAGGTCTGGGACAAGAATTACTGATGTTGCTACGCAGTCACCACCATTTTACTGGAAGGGATATAGATATCTGGGTGGATGGAGCGGTAGCTACTGGTTGTGACGCCTATCTGGAATTGTTACCCCATCTACCTGCATCTGTACAAAACTTTGCTCGCCATCAACCCTTATTTTGGGATGAGAGGGTCCGCCCCAGGGTTAGGCGTTTGGCACCTGAACAACGTGCTGATGTTGGCAAATCTCCCTGCATTGTCTTGACTGATTCCCCGAATAACTTGAGTAAATACTATCAATCCACAACTAAACCTTGGTTAATTCTGCTACCCGAAAGAACCGAAATAAAATTTGAACAGCAGCCGTTAAAGGGAGTAACAGTAGAAACCTATTTGCTAGCACAACATAGTGATGCTCCTGGTACAACCCAACTAATTCATAATTTACGTCCCCAGCACGTTGTCTTTGTCCATGGCTCCCCTGCTTATTTAGCCGATTTAACAAGTTTAGAAGAACTACAAAATCGTTATCATGTCCACTCACCATCTGCGGACATTTTAGTAGAATTGCCCATTGGTGAGACATTTTTACAATCTTCCCCCCCGGATACTAATTATGAAGGAGAACTGACAGAATCAGGGACAGTAGTAACAATTACATTGCCTGATGCGATCGCCACTGATCCACGCTGGCGACAATTTGCCGATACTGGGTTACTAGAAGCCCGATGGCAAGGGGAACATTTAGTGTTGCGGGGATTATCTCCCAAAGAATTAATTAGTGCAACTAGCGATTACTATACTTTATCTGATATTGATTGTTGCGGTACTTGCAAGCATCAAAGGGGGCAAAGGTGTTGGAGCTCGGCTTCCCCTTTATATTACTTTAAGGTCACTCTTGAGGGTTATTGTCCTGCTTTCGAACGCAGTCAATAAATTCAGGATAGTTCATAATTTTTATTATGACAGATCTAAGCTCCTCTGAGAAGAAATCTCCCATATCTTTCATAAGCGTTCTACCTATGTTGCTTGTGTGTATTCTGCTTGGCGGCAATCAACTTACCAGCAAAATAGTCCTAAGAGAAAAAAACACCTTTATTATTAACCTGAAGTTCTCCGGGAGCATATGTACTAAACAGACCTTAAAGTTTTAACCTTTCAAAGCTTGAGGGTTTTTACACAAAAGAGTTGTACCCATGAGAACAAAGACTTGCTTAATATTCTGAGGGAAAATGTATGAGATAATTGTAGCCATGTATCTAGAACGTATTCCTAACAGAAACTCTCCTCCAGCCGTTCTGCTTCGCGAGTCATACCCTGAGGACGGAAAAGTTCGTAAACGTACCCTTGTGAAGGATTCGAGAAGACTTAAAAGATAAAGAATCTTTAGACTGGATTAGGGCTTTAAGAGGGAACGCCTCAAAGAAAGAAATTAGTAGAACAATCAGCTATTCAATTAGCTCTGTTTGATGAACAAAATTTAGCATCAATTAAAAGCGAAGATTATCCAGGGGAAAGATTAATAGCTTGTCTAAATCCTTTATTGGCAGCATAAGGAAAGAACAATAGAGAAGAATTATTACAAGGAACAGAAAAGGAATTAGATAAAATTGTTGCAGCAGCTTCGAGAAAAGCTCGTCCACTAAAAGGCGAGGATAATATTGGTGTAAGAGTAGGTAAAGTTATCAATAAATTTAATGTTTTTCAACATTAAATTTATTGAGATACAAGAGAACAGTGTTTCATCTCAGAGAAATTAGTCAAAACTTGATGCAGAAGCAGTATTGGATGGTTTATATATTATATTTTGTACATCTTTGGATGAAGAAACTTTATCTGCTACGGATACGGTAAAAGCCGATAAAAATATCTCACAGGTAGAACAAGCTTTCCGTTGTTATAAAACTGTTGATTTAAAAGTTCGTCTAATTTACCACTATACAGCCGAACGTGTAAAAGCCCATATATTTCTATGTATGTTCTCTTATTATTATGTAGAATCGCATATGCGAGAACTTTTAGCTACAAGACTTTTTGATGAAGATGATTGGGAAGCAGCAGCGAGAAAATATTCTGTTGTATCTCCTGCTAAAAAGAGCGAAAAAGCTAAAAATAAAGCGAATAAAAAGTGTACCTCAGATAATTTGCCCGTTCATAGCTTCCAAACTTTATTGGATGATTTAGCTACAATTGTTAAAAATACAATTTCTACAATAATTGGTGAGTCTATCCCACTAATATGATTTTGTTAATCCAAATATAGATTGTTGTAAGAGACAAAAAAGCATCAACACAAGCTGAAATTCTTTCCCATCTGACAACAAACAAGACGATATTTTTTTTGAACCCATGGGAAACAACATTTTTGTTGTCAGATGAGCAAGAATTTTAATGGATCTGCCCTTGTTCTTCTTTGTCTTCCAAACCCGCTTGGGCCATTGTGGCCTAATACCACGTCTACGTAAAGCAGCGCGTTTATCCTTAGAATCGTACCCTTTGTGAGCAGGAAGCACTTTCAGGGGTTTACGGAGTCTACCGCGTTTGTTCGTGTTAACCTTTACACTGTCTAGAAGTGGTATCATCTGATCTGTTTCACTACCATTGGCAGGTGTGGTGCGATTGGATAAAGGCATTCCTGAGCCTTCAGTAAGAGTGTGTATTAAAATACCCTTTGCTTTTCCACCGTAAGCAACACCATCACCACCGCCCTTTCCACGGGTAAAAAGACCAGTCCACCGCGCCATAACTCCAGTTGATTAATCCTTTCTCTTGTCCAATCCCCAATATTCTTGCTTGTAAAGCCTCTAAGCTCCTGTCCAACTGCCAACGTTTGAGCCATCGATGTGCAGAGCTCTTTGATGCCCATATTTCTCCTTTTGGAACGTCACACCAACCACACCCTGTTATTAATATATACAGTAAGCTATTGAGTACATAACGAAATGAAGAATGTGGCATTCCTGGTTCGCGTTTCTCTGGCGGTTTCGGAAAAATATCCTCAAACAAAGACCACTCCAAATTACTCAGTCCTTCAAAACGTCCAGCCATCAGATGATATAACCCCTCTTACTCAACAGGCATATTATGACCTTCTGGTATTAGTGGCATAAAATCGTAGTAAATCCTTCGTTTTTGAGAAGATTACTCAGGCTACAGCTATACAACAAAGAGCAATAGATTGACTCGGAATTAGGATGATTTGTACCCAGTAAGCTTGGACAAGAAATCTCTGTAATTATCACTATCCATAGATTTCGTTTTTAGTCAATGGGGAATCCAGCTTTTAAGCTGGATTCCCCATCGCCAGGGGGGTAATTGAGGGTGCTTGTCGCTACCTGATTAAAGACAGGATGGATATCACTGGGGCTAGATGAACCATGAGGGGTGGTGAGGCTGTTTTACCCCTGGGTTCTTTATACATAAGTGGCGATTGGGATGAGTATTGGCAGTTTCATCTACAACAAGAACATAAATGCAATCACCTGGCTTTGTATTCTAGTGGTATTCCTTTGAGCAAGAAAGTTCTCAAAGCTCCTTGTTCTACTACCCCTCCACCTCTTCCAATACCTGTCTAAGTTCCACTCGCCGTCTTACTAAAAGACTCGCACCCATATGATTTACAGTGGTTATGGTAGCAAGGTTAATAGTTTTGAGGAATTACCAGAATTACTCCAAGAGCAGTTAAGTAATAATGTCCCCTTGTATAAGGAAGCAGCCAAAGGTTTCCTTTATGTGGAAGATATCACTTCTTGGTTGTCTTTCCAACTTCACTTTGAAGACTACCTTGCGGGTAAAACCTTCCCCTTCCCAGCTAAATCTGAAGATGAGGAAACAATGACCATTTCAGATACCCATTCAACCCAAGATGCAGAGACAGTCACCGTTGGTATTGCTCCCTAGAACCTCAATGAAGTAATGTCAACTCGTTAATTGCAAACTATCAAGCAATAGGATATCACCCAAGTATCCATCTGTATGGTATAGAACTAAAACGTGACTAAAAAACATCAATAACCGGCGTTGCATAAGTGCGGGATGAATTAGCGTTTTAAATCATTGAGAAATCGTTGAAAATTTAGTGAAATCATCCCGCACTTATGCAACGCCCAATAACCTTATTTACGTAACATTTCTTTACCAATACAGCGATGAAATTTAGCGAAATTATTGAACAACTGGATGATAGTAATATATCCCATAGTCTGAAACTGGATAAACAAATAAACCCAGAAATTACAGTCGTCCAAGGTATTGACGACGCTCAGGTTGGCAGTATCAGCTATATCGAAGGGGATAAATTTTCTGCTTTTGTCGGTAAAACCAATGCCAGCGCCTTGATATTACCCTTGGATGAACAATTACAAAAACAGGCACAAGAAAGAGATATTGCTTGGATTGCAACAGCCAAACCTCGCCAATTATTTGCTCAAATAATTGCTATTTTTTATCAACCTTGGCGACCCGAACCAGAAGTACATTCTTCAGCTGTCATTCACCCAACAGCAAAAATTGGCAATGACGTATATATTGGTGCCAATGTGGTAATTCAGCCAGGAGCAGAGATTGGTGATGGCGTATGTATCCATCCTAATGTGGTGATTTATCCTCAAGCAAAGATTGGCAATCGTACAGTCTTACATGCTAATTCTACCATCCACGAGCGTAGCAGTATTGGGGCAGATTGTGTGATTCATTGTGGTGCTGTAATTGGTGCGGAAGGCTTTGGATTTGTTCCCACTCCTGATGGATGGCTGAAAATGGAACAATCTGGTTATACCATCTTAGAAAATCGGGTAGAAGTCGGTTGTAATAGTACTATTGATCGCCCATCGGTCGGTGAAACTAGAATTGGTTACAACACTAAGATTGACAACCTAGTACAAGTGGGTCATGGTTGTCAAATAGGAGCCAATTGTGTTGTTGCCGCTCAGTCGGGAATGGCAGGAGGAGTGAAAATAGGAAACAGGGTAATTCTGGCAGGGCAATCAGGAATTAATAATCAAGTAACAATTGGTGATGGAGCAACCACCTCTGCGAAAGCTGGTGTCCATAATAATATTGCTCCCGGGGAAGTGGTATGTGGCAGTCCTGCTATGCCTTACAGAACCTATCTTAAAGTATCTGCTATCTTAAATCGCCTCCCAGAAATCTATCAATCAGTCAAGAGGCTACAAAGAAACTCCCGGACTGTTAAAAAATAGATTGGTTTCACTTGTAAGTAATTAGTAACCAAAAAGCTAAACAGCTTGCCTATGTGGCAACGAAACTGAAGTTCCCCCGGAGCATATGGACTAAACAGACCTTTAAGCTTTAACGTTCCAAGAAGCTATCTCACTAATATCAGAAGGTGATAATTGCCTGTTGAGTAAGAGGGGTTATATCATCTGATGGCTGGACGTTTTGAAGGACTGAGTAATTTGGAGTGGTCTTTGTTTGAGGATATTTTTCCGAAACCGCCAGAGAAACGCGAACCAGGAATGCCACATTCTTCATTTCGTTATGTACTCAATACCTTACTGTATATATTGATAACAGGGTGTAGTTGGTGTGACGTTCCAAAAGGAGAAATATGGGCATAAAAGAGCTCTGCACATCGATGGCTCAAACGTTGGCAGTTGGACGGGACCTTAGAGGCTTTACAACCACGAATATTGGGGATTGGACAAAAGAAAGGGTTAATCAACTGGAGTTATGGCGTGGTGGACGGGTCTTTTTCCCCCTGGAAAGGGCGGTGATGATGGTGTTGCTTATGGTGGGAAAGGAAAGGGTATTTTTATACACACTCTTACTGAAGGTTCAGGAATGCCTTTATCTAATCGCACCACACCTGCCAATGGTAGTGAAACAGATCAGGTGATACCACTTCTAGACAGTGTAAAGGTTAAGAGCAACAAACGCAGTAGACCCCGTAAACCCCTCAAAGTGCTTGCTGCTGACAAGGGCTACGATTCTAAGGATAAGCGCGCTGTTTTACGTAGACGTAGTATTGCGCTGCAATGGCCCAAGCGGGTTTGGAAGACAAAGAAGAACAAGGGCAGACCCATTAAAATTCTTTCTCATCTGACAACAAGAACCTTGTTTCCCATGGTAAAAAAAAATATCGTCGTCTTGTTTGTTGTCAGATGAGAAAGAATTTCAGCTTGTTTTGATGCTTTTTTCTCTCTTGCAACAATCCATATTTGGATTAACAAAATCACATTAGTGGGATAGTTTCAAAGATTGAGGGTTTTTACACAAAAGAGCTGTACCCATGTTATTAAAGATTCCCTTAATATTTTGAGAAGTTTTTTGAAGGGATTGCAACGGAACATTTATTCGGAGAAGGAATACAACCAGAACATTTGAACGATGAACGCTTGGGCAGAGTCTTAGACAAACTATATGGGTGCGACTCTTTTGGTAGTACGGAGTATTATATAAGAATAATAAATGACAAGTCAACCAGAGTAGTATTGACAGCTAAAAATGTACTTGATGAAATTGGCTTGTAAAAAGTGAAAGAACAGGAACAGTTCCACACCCTATGCAAGGATCTACATCAAATCAAGGTATGTTTTGCTCACAAGCACGAGAACTATTTGAACAGATAGTTCGTTGGTTAGACTCAGACAGCATTTCTGGGTTAGAACACTCCCAGATAGAGAGTAAGTTACTTGAGAATGGATAGGAACTATTGAGACGGTTGTTACAAACAAAGATATTTTGATAAACGCACTCAAGATGAAATAAAGGGAGAGTGTCCAGGCACAGACTTAGTAAACAGAACACACAAGAAAAAATTGTCGTGGAAATTGACCACATTATTTGGCACAGTAATCGCCAATAGAATCGGTTATGGAGGAAGAAAGATAAATACCCTATTTCCTTTGGATGGGGAGTTTAATCTAGCAGCACAGCAATATTCTCTCTCATGGACTAAGACAGGGATATTATCCATGTGATTGAGTATTTGTGGAAAGCTGCATTTGTGTTTTCTTCTCAGACTTCAACACAGGCATAACCTTGGGTGAGCAAACGTTGGCGTTGCATAAGTGCGGGATGAATTAGGGTTTGAAACCATTGAGAAATCATTGAAAATTTAGTGAAATCATCTCCTAATTCAGCAACGGCCAAACGTTTACAGCTTATCCTTGAATGTAAATCAAGTTCAGTTGCCGCAGGTATGCGCCGGAGTCCTACTTTACCCAAACTCACCTCCCAAGAACGTAAACCCGTGGATACCTGTGCTAGATATTTACTTAACAATGCCAAATACCTCAAATATGACGATTACTTAAAAGCTGGATTCCCCATTGCCAGGGAGGGGGCTGATTGAGGGTGCTTGTCGCCACCTGATTAAAGACAGACAGGATGGAAATCACTGGGGCTAGATGGACCATGAGGGGTGCTGAGGCTGTTTTACCCCTGGGTTCTTTATACATAAGTGGGGATTGGGATGAGTATTGGTAGTTTCATCTACAACAAGAACATAAACGCAATCACCTGGCTTTGTACTCTAGTGGTATTCCTTTGTTCAAGCAAGTTCTCAAAGCTCGTTGTTCTACTACGCCTCCACCTCTTCCAATACCTGTCTAAGTTCCACTCCCCGTCTTACTAAAAGAGTGTTAGACAAACTATATGATGCAGGATTAACGGAAATTTTTATCCGAGTCGCACTATCAGCAGCAGATAGATTTGGATTGAAAATCAACAGCTTCCACTTGGATTCAAGTTCATTTCATGTACATGGGGATTATGGAACTGGTACTGATGAAGAAGCATCAGCACAATCAGGATTAATTACAATTACATATGGTTATTCTAGAGACCACCGACCAGATTTGAAACAATTTATCCTTGACTTGATGTGGAGTGGTGATGGAGATATTCCTTTATATTTAAGAGTTGCACATGGTCATGAAGTCGATTCTGCCATGTTTCGAACACTTATGGCAGATTTCCACAAACAATGGCAAATTCATGCTTTATTTGTTGCGGATGCAGCGCTTTAGATTGAAGACAATTTGCAGATGATAGTCTCATTCAGATGGGTATCTCGAGTTCCTGCCACCCTAACTGCCGCAAAATAACTATTAGAAAAGAACAGTATTGATGCATTTGTACCAAGTAAAATTCCAGGATCTCGTATTGCCACCTGTTGTAATTATTCTGGTGGTGTGCGACAACGGTGGCTAGTGATAGAAAGTTAAGCCCATAAAGAATCTGACTTAAAACAACTGGAAAAACCTCTGACAAAAAAATATACCCAGGCACAATCCCAACTACGAAAATTGTGTTAACAGGAATTTGCATGTGCCGAAGATGCATTCAACGTAGCCAAATTACTTGAGATTCAGTTGCCATTTCATCAACTTGCATGCAAATATTGAAGTTATTTAATATGACCAACACCGGGGACGTGGTAAACCTGGTAAGGATTTTCAACCGACCCTATTGTCCCATATTCAAGCCGAATTTGTACCCAAAGAAACTGCAATTACCATTGCCACAGAACATTGGTGCCAGGTTTATTCCTGGCACCAATGTTCTTGATGCCGACAAATTTAGCAACGAAGATCTTTTACCTGAATATAAGGCACAACAATCTAGAGAACGTGGTTTTCAGTTTCTCAAAGACCCATTGTTTTTTACTTACACTGTGTTTCTAAATTCAAGAAAAAGAGTGGCGGCTTTGGCAATGCTTATGGGTTTGTGTTTGCTAGTTTACAGCTTAGGTCAGACGGCATTACGCCAATCTCTAAAACGGGGATGCCAAACAATTCAAAATCAGTTAGGTAAACCAACTGCCACTTCTACTTTACGTTGGGTGTTTCAATGTTTCATGTCAATTCATTTATTAACGTTGGCTTCTTTGAAAAAGATTTCCAACCTCAGTGAACAGCGGTGCTCGATTCTACAGTTTTTTGGTGCTCCCTGTCGTAAATATTATCTTTTTTGCTAACTAACCTGCGGAATGTGGGTTCCAACAACAGTGTCAAAAGCTTCCCCAGACAAGAAGAAAGCTGGCGTTGCTGAATCAGGGCATGATTTCACTAACTTTTCAACGATTTATCAATGGTTTCAAACACTAATTCATCCCGCACTTATGCAACACCAGAAAACTTTGTCCACCAAGGTAGATTTCTAGGGGAAGTTTCTTATTTCCCAAGGGTGATGTAAAAGGGCTATGGTTGATGATAATTTGGTTGTTCTCGCACTGAATTAATTAGTGTTCGCACTTCTTGAGCACCTTCAGAAGGTTCAAAAGAAAAGGGAAATTTCCCCTTAGTAATCATTCTCAATCCCAAGGGAGCAATACTCAATAAACCCTGTAGATCCCGAAAATAATCACCTACAACCTGTAAACCAAATTGTCGCTCATCAATCCATCCACCGGCTTGAACTAACTCCACCAATACTTTACGGTGTCGGATAGAACGACTATCTTGTTTAGTTTTTTTTGTAAGAATTTCCTGCTTAATTTTAGTGATTTTATCCATGGGAGCAACCTCCATGGGACAAACAGAATTGCAATAATAACAACGGGTACAACCCCAAACTCCTTGAGTACCTTCGTTATATTTTTCTAGGCGATTTTCGCTGTCATCATCGCGGGAATCAGCAAAAGTACGATAAGCCTTAGCTAAAGCATGGGGACCAACAAAATCTGGATTTACTTCCACAGCATTGCATTCTGAATAGCAAGCACCACACATAATGCAATTACCAGTTTGATCTAACTGCGATCGTTCTTGGGGTGTCTGTAAAAATTCCCGTTCAGGAATATTTCTACTAGCAGTACTCACATAGGGGGTTACTTTTTCTAGGTTATTCCAGAAACCCTCCATATTTACCACTAAATCCCTAATTACAGGCATGTTTCCCAAGGGAGCTATAGTCATTTCCGGTATTTTATCTTCCCCATCTTTCATCCCAAAATCATGGTTTAATCTAGCAATTTGACTACGAACATTTTCCTTACAGGCTAAAGCGGAACGTCCATTAATTCGCATTGCACAACTACCACAGATTGTATTACGACAATTTTTGCGAAATGCTAATGTTCCATCTTGCTCCCATTTAATTTTATTCAGGCAATCTAGGATAGTACTACTTGGTGCTGTCTCTACCACATATGTTTTCCAAGTCGGAGCTGAATTTTGTTGCTGTCGAAAAACCTTAAAAATAACCTGCATTATAGTAACCGATATATTTGAATCTATCTTAGAAACGGAAAATAGAAAGAAGACTTGAGTTATTCAGAGGCATCATAAACATTTTAAACCTCGTCCAATTTGAAATCAGTACTTTTGAGCAGAGTAGCTGTTTATTTCCCTTTTAGAGGACTTGCGTTATTTAGACAGGGAATAATCAACTCCCTGACAAACCCTAAGCACTCCCATGAAAAAACACAAACACATTCAACATAGCTCCTAGTATAAGTAAACCCGTAAAAAGAAGAAAACCCTTCCATCTCCAACTCGTTAGACATGGGGTCAATTCAAAATCTAAAACCGAATCACAGTTTTACTATAGCTACGAAATCCTATTTGCATCGGCATTTATAGGATCTTGAACCTCTAAAAATCTTAGGTCTACTAAATCTCACTCAGATAATTTACTTGTATGTTAGAAGCTATCACATCATTAATCCCAGAATGTGAGTATTGATAAAAATAATCCTGCGAAGACTACTAAATATACACTCCCAGTTATATAGATTTGTTAAATAACAGCTAATCTCATAACTCTGATTTCAAAGACAAATATAAAAATCGTGACTTGCTTCTTTATGAATTTTTCTAAAATACTACCCTAACAATAACGCTTCCAGAAATAAACTACATGAAAAAATCGGCGTAGGATAAGTGCGGGATGATTTAGCGTTTGAAACCATTGAGAAATCGTTGAAAATTTAGTGAAATCATTCCCTGATTCAGCAACGCCAAAAAATCTTATAGGCCATAGTCGATGACATTAACTCAGCCAGTGAAGATAATAAAACAAGTACAAGTTTAATTCAAAATGAAAGAACTATTTTGCTATTATTAGTTCATGCTAGTATTTAATATGAAATTACCCCGTTCCAAAATAAGTCTACTTTGCCATCATCAGGGCAAAATAATACTTTTTGTTTCTTGGTAATGCTCAATCGAGAAAATTCTCGTATTTACTGGCAGAATAAAATATTATATGCCTACAGGATCTAAGGAGAAATTAAGATACTGTCTTACTGGGTAAGAAAAGAAAAAGGTAATAACCTATCATTCTAAACCTAGTAAGACAAGTTATATAAAGTACAACAGTCTGCAATTCCTTGATTAGCTTTGCTGCTGATACTTAGTAGTAGGGTTCACTTAACTGGCAAAGTTGACTTAAACCTATATAGTCACAGCCACCTCAAACAAGAAAAATATTTCATTACCCTTGATGAATAAGGGTTATAAGTGCTGTAAGTTGAATGGAATTAATGCCTGTGACAACATGAACAGAATTAATTTTGAATAACTAAAAACAGGCATTTACAAAGGATTTCAAGCAGAAATAAGCTACTTACCCTATGATGTTGTAGGAATAATATTGATGCCAAAAAACCAATGAGTCGGAAATTTAGGCATCAGCATTTACATGAAAAAAGTAAGGATATTGGGAGCGTAATGACTGAAACTGCAACCGCACCATTAACAGGAAAAGCACTGCTCGCTAAAGTTAAAGAGCTCTCGAGCTTACCACGTAGAGAAAGGGCAAAACAGTGTGGCTATTTTTCGGTTACTAAAAATAACCAAGTGCGCGTGAACTTGACTGAATTTTATGATGCTTTACTGTCTGCAAGAGGTATTCCTTTAAGTCCAGAAACACCAAAAGACGGTAGAGGACGCGAACCGACATACAGAGTAAGTGTTCATCAAAATGGTCAAATTGTCATAGGTGCGACTTATACCAATTCTATGGGATTAAAGCCTGGTGACGAATTTAAAATCAAACTAGGATATAAACATATTCATCTGATACAACTAGAGTCAAAAGACACAGAATCTGATGGATATTCAGATGGGGACGAATAATTTTTGTCTTCCGCAATTGTAAGTTTGATTGGAAAAGCCTCATGGTTCTTCCCCTAACAAACCCATATAGATTAAACCATGGGATATGGGATACTCTAATCTAGAGAAAGGCAAAAATCCACCGATACATTAAAGTGGAGCTTATAGGGTAGTGTCAGGAAAATATAAATCTATTTTTCCTCACTCTAAAAATCCTATTTTTAAGGAAAATCAGATACTGTTTACCCCCATTATTCGCCGATCACTAGAGGCAAATTAGATTGGGGGTATTTTTATGGATTTTGATGAAAATGGCTATGTAGCAATACGTGCAAGTAATAAGCAATAAAGAATAAATAAGTTTATTGATCAAATATTGTGGCGTTGACAAGCATCACAACTTAAATACGTATTTTTATTTGTTTACCAATTTTGATGTACAAAGCATTAGGGCACCTCGAAAAATTGAGCAAGTAGCTCGCGAGATGAGAGTATAGGGAGAGCAAAAGCTGGGGTTGAATCGCCATGGAATAAAAAAAAGTCGGGGAACTTGAACAGCGATACCAGAAGTTAGAAAGCAATAAGACCCTGTTGATGAAGTTAGACGAGACGGTGCCGTGGTCATAATTTTGTCCGATTTTAGAACAAGTGCATGACAAGCCCAGAAAAAATAATGCTGGGCGAAAGTCCATAGATGCAATAGTGATGTTCAAAATGCTTGTGCTGCAACAACTGTACAACATCAGTGATGAAGAACTGGAGTACCAGGTCAATGACCGACTATCGTTCATGAGATTTTTGGGCTTGGGACTAGCAGAAGCAGTACCAGATGCAACTACAGTTTGGTTATTTCGGCAACAGTTGAAGCAGCAGGGTCTTATTGAATAACTGTTTGAGCAATTAATTTGATAGCAACCTGAGAGACCAAGGCTATCAAGCTAAGGGGGGTCAAATAGTAGATGCCACACTGATTCCAGTTACGAAGCAGCATAATACTAAGGAAGAGAAGCAAAAACTTGCCCAAGGAGAAATTCCCGAAAGTTGGCAGCAAAAGCCTCATCGCTTGTCCCAGAAGGATACGGATGCTCCCTGGACAAAAAAGAATAGTCAGAGTTACTTTGGTTATAAAAACCACATCAGTATCGATGTGGAGTACGGTTTTATTCGTCGCTATCAAGTAACGGATGCCTCAGTGCATGATTCCCAAGTGTTAGGGGCACTGTTGGATGTTCAAAACCAGGGGGAAGAGGTTTGGGCACATAGTGCCTATGGTAGTGAATCTATTGAATGGATTCTACAGATTTTACAATTCCTCAGTCACATTCATGAACGAGCCTACGGCAATCATCCATTGACTGCAAAACACAAAGAAGAGAATCCAGAGCGTTCTCAAGTCAGAGCTAAGGTCCAACAGGTTTTTGGTCACTGGGTTAATGAAATGGGAGGGAAGTTAATGGGTTCCATTGGTAAGCAGTCAGTCAAGGCGACTATTGCAGTGAATAATTTAGTCTGCAACTTCAAACGTTATGCATTTTGGGAGAATAAAAATCCTAAAGCTGTAGGACAATTGCGTCTAAATTGGCTCTTTTGAGGCATATTTCTAGTTATTCGAACCCCCTCAGATTACCTAATACTTGATTAATCGAGGTGCCCAATGGTTAATCTCTTGTTATTTTGTGTTGCTATTTTTACTTGAATGACATCGATTGACCGTACAGCTTACCGTAAATTTAAACAGTTTCCTTATGCATCTGAACTTGCATAACTTTATACACCTACACCAGAAGAAATAAAATTCGTAAAGTCCAAAACTAAGAGCCACAATGGTTCTCTTCGCTTCATGGTGATGTTGAAATCTTTTCAACGGCTTGGATATTTTCCACATCCCGAATTAGTGCCAATCTCTGTACTTAAACATTTATAGTAGTGTTTAAGTACAGAGATTGGGTAAAAACAATCCCCTCAGAACGTCAACCCTACACTTCTCAAAACGCGATTCGTTCATATTTGGGAGTTAAACAATACGATAAAGCTGCCCAGAAAATAATCGCTATCTTGGTTGCAAAACAAGCAGAAGTTTTAGACCACCCTGCTGATTGAATTAATGTAGGGATTGAGGAGTTGCTTCAAGAACGTTACGAATTACCTGCATTCAATACCTTAGACCGTTTAATTGGTCACATCCGTGCAATGGTCAAGAACCGTCTGTTTCAACGAGTGTCCGGTGTTCTGGAAATTACAGAGATTCTTTATTTAGACCAACTACTAGTAAGGGATAGTGAAGAGTCAATTGCAACACTCAATCTACTTAAATCTCGACCCAGGAGTGCAACA
>CBZS010000047.1 GCA_000613065.1 Richelia intracellularis
TCAGCGATAGCTTGACGATCAAATTCGACATTAGAGACTTGAATTCCCAGGGTTTTCAGGTGATCAGCATCTTTCAACTCTCGGACACGTCCAGAGGCTGCTAACAGGGCTTTTGACGGGATACAGCCCCGGTTAACACAAGTTCCTCCCATATCACCCGCTTCAATAATCGCTGTCTTTAAACCACAGCTAACGGCGTGTAGAGCTGCGCCGTGTCCACCCACACCAGCGCCTATAATTACTAAATCATAATCAAATACATGATCCACGTTAGTTTCCCCGCGTGCTTTGCCTATATAT
>CBZS010000048.1 GCA_000613065.1 Richelia intracellularis
GATTGAAGAGGTAGAAAAATATAGAAAATCAAACCTATAATCATTACTGGAAGAAGCTATTAGCGGAAAGAAAGTAGTTTTTTTTGTTGACGCAGCCCACTTTGTAGATTAGGCATACTTAGGTGATTGATAAGAAATAATTTACCAATGAAAGTAAGATGTAATGTTAATGAGTAAAAAAACAGGGGCAAGTATTTTAGAGTATGCTAGACCCAGCAGAGGAACCCAAATCATTAACAAGATCACAAAGAAATAGAAGACTTGCGGTTGGCAGCATCGAAAATGAATGGAGTAGAACGTCGGGGCTTTCAAGCTCAGATGACGTTGAAATATTTCCAAGGTAGAGCAAGGTTAGCACAAACAGTATTCGGTTGGGGTAGAGAAATTTTCGGTTGGGGTTAGCGGAAAAAAGAACAGGGATAATCTGTGTGGGATTACAATCAGCCTTTAGCACAGCAAAGCGTTGCCAGGAGAAACAACCTCTTCTGTTGTGGCATTATCCCTGGGACAAATTGCAGAATCTGATTCTCAACAAGACCCAACATTTAAAACTTCCTTAGCCTATACCCGTTTAACAGCAACATCGGCACTAGAAAAACTCAAATAACAGGGATTTAGCCAGGAGTAATTGCCTTGCGCCAGTACAATGGCACAAGTATTGAATCGAATGGGCTATGGTCTTCGTAAAGTAGTAAAAGCCAAACCTCAAAAAAAATTCCACAAACGGATGATATCTTCAACAAGATCAAAGAATTTAAGCCGCAATCAACAAACAAGCCTCAAAGTCAAACCAGTAAGCATGGATTGCAAAGCTACGGTTAATATCGGGGGTTATTCTCGTGGTGGAAAAACCAGGGATTTTATTGTTGATACTCTAATTCAATGGTGGAAGACAATGACACCAGAACAAAAGCAGGATACCGAACTGATACAAATTAAAGTTGATAATGGTCTGGAAAGTAGTGGAGTAAGAACTCAATGTTTAAAAAGGATGGTTGAGTTTGTTGATCTCCTAAATATACCAATTCAATTGCTTTATTATCCTCCTTACCATAGTAAATACAATCCCATAGAACGTTGTTGGGGTATTCTTGACCAGCATTGGAATGGGGGGGGGGGCGAAGCTTGTTGACATTGAAGTCATGCTTTCCTGGGCTTCGAGTATGACTTGGAAAGGCTTATATCCTATCTTGAGTTTAAGTAAAACTGTTTACCAAAAAGGGATTTGTCTAACAAATAAAGCTATGAAACAAGTGGAGTCTAGATTACAGCGAAATCCACTGTTGCCCAAATCGGATATCTTGATGCAACCGCTTTATCTGGTAATTTCTTTTTCAAAAATTACTTTAGGATTTTTATGGTGTTTTACAAGAACATTTATCTGTTCACCTTCCGGTGGAAAACGATTTAATGTTTTAGGAGCAGTTAATGCAGTTAGTACCCACA
>CBZS010000049.1 GCA_000613065.1 Richelia intracellularis
AGTACAATAGCACAAGTATTGAATCGAATGGGCTATGGTCTTCCTAAAGTCGTAAAAGCCAAACCTCAAAGAAAATTGCACAAACGGATCATATCTTCAACAACATCAAAGAATTTGAGCGGCAATCAACAAACAAGCCTCAAAGTCAAACCACTAAGCATGGATTGCAAAGCTACTGTTAATATCGGGGGTTATTCTCGTGGTGAAAAAACTAGAGGAGACAATCAAGCTCAGGATCATGATATGGGATGCACAGAAAAACATAGTCTCTGTGGGATTGTTGATGGACATAGTGGGCAATTATTTTATATTAACTTTGGTAGTTCTTCTTATAAAACCAGGGATTTTATTGTTGATACTCTAATTCAATGGTGGAAGACAATGACATCAGAACAAAAGCAGGATACCGAACTGACACAAATTAAAGTTGATAATGGTCCGGAAAGTAGTGGAGTAAGAACTCAATAAAAAAAAGGATGGTTGAGTTTGTTGATCTTCTAAATATACCAATTCAATTGCTTTACTATGCTCCTTACCATAGTAAATACAATCCCATAGAGGGTTGTTGGGGTATTCTTGACCAGCATTGGAATGGGGGGGGGGCGAAGCTTGTTGATGTTGAAGTCATGCTTTCCTGGGCTTCGAGTATGACTTGGAAAGGCTTATATCCTATCTTGAGTTTAAGTAAAACTGTTTACCAAAAAGGGATTTGTCTAACAAATAAAGCTATGAAACAAGTGGAGTCTAGATTACAGCGAAATCCACTGTTGCCCAAATGGGATATCTTGATTCAACCGCTTTAGCTGGTAATTTATTTTTCATAAATCACCTTATATGCGATGAGTTGGTTAGTTTTAATTTAAGGTGTGCTAATTCCTTGAGTACGTGCCAGCTTAGGCTTACTCACGACGAGTACGATTGCATACTTGTTTATTAGTAAAAAGACTTAAATCAGTGAAGAGTTATCAATGGGTATGGTGGGGACTTAAACTCAAGGATAAACACATACTCTTGACTGATAACTGCTAAAAATATGGAGCCTAACGTGAATATTTAACAATCTTTAAAACAAAGAATTATTTATACCCTTACCTTTACTTTATCCATCCTTTTTCCTTTTACCCTTGCCCTAGCCAAAGCCCCTGTTAACAATAGCTCTACTCAAAAAACAGCATTTAAACCCATAGAATTTAAACCACCTAAAAGCGGAGCACCAGGAAACCGAAAAGGTGCAGGTAGTCGTCCCTTATCTCCTGCAAGTAAACAGCCATTTACAGCAATTTTCCCCGTAACTAACTGGGGAGACACCATTTCTCCCCATCCGACTTTTTGGCTATATATCCCCTACAAACGAGGTTCTCTAGAGTTACGGCTATTGCATGAACAGAGCAAAGAAATAATTGGTCAAAAAACAATCTCATTTAAAAACGGTGGAGGAATTATGGGTATACCCTTACCTCAGAGTTTTCCTCCTTTCGCTATAGGTAAAACCTATAGTTGGCAATTCTTCTTGCTATGCAATCAGTCAGATCGTTTTGCTGTGAATGGAGTTGTGCGGAGAGTTGCCATCACCCATGATATGAAAAAAGAATTACAAGGACGTAAAACTTTACAACAAAAGATTATTACCTACAGGAAATATGGTTTAATGCCATGAAATGCTAAACCTACTAACTAAAATGCGCTACCATCAACCCCGCAATCCACAACTTTCCAGCCAGTGGCATAAATAAGTTTATTTTTGAAAAAAAAATCCAGCTAAAGCGGTTGAATCAAGATATCCCATTTGGGCAACAGTGGATTTCGCTGTAATCTAGACTCCACTTGTTTCATAGCTTTATTTGTTAGACAAATCCCTTTTTGGTAAACAGTTTTACTTAAACTCAAGATAGGATATAAGCCTTTCCAAGTCATACTCGAAGCCCAGGAAAGCATGACTTCAACATCAACAAGCTTCGCCCCCCCCATTCCAATGCTGGTCAAGAATACCCCAACAACCCTCTATGGGATTGTATTTACTATGGTAAGGAGCATAGTAAAGCAATTGAATTGGTATATTTAGCAGATCAACAAACTCAACCATCCTTTTTTTTTATTGAGTTCTTACTCCACTACTTTCCGGACCATTATCAACTTTAATTTGTATCAGTTCGGTATCCTGCTTTTGTTTTGGTGTCATTGTC
>CBZS010000050.1 GCA_000613065.1 Richelia intracellularis
CAAAACGTCCAGCCATCAGATGATATAACCCCTCTTACTCAACAGGCATATTATCACCTTCTGCTATTAGTGGGATAGGGTCACTGTTAGTTACAGCATTCGGACTAACATCATTGACTCGTACATCAGAAGTTACAGTATTATCTGAAGTATTGAGAATTGCTAAAGTGTAAACACCATCGCTGGGCAAAATACGAGTAAGGTTAGTACTTAAAAATGTGATACCGCTAGAAAGTATAGAAGGAGCATATAGTACCCAATAAACACCGGATGCAGATAAATTATCAAATTCTAGTACGTTACCTTTAACTCCGTTAAATTGATATAGCTTTGTTTCACCAGTAGCTAAAGTTCCATTTAAAGGAGGGCGTTGCTGAATCAGCGCACATTCCGCAGGTGCGATCGCAAAATGTTGTATTTTTGAAATATGAGTTTTTCAGAATCACAAATCAAAGTACAAGATATCGTTCACTTAGGGATAGTGGCAGGGATTATTGATGAAATGAGTTTGGTTGATTTGTTCAACCAACTGCTTGTAACTCATCCCCAAGAAATAATCAGGGCAGGCCAAGTGGTCAAAGCACTGATTCTCAATGGCTTAGGCTTTATCAGTGCACCACTATATTTATTTGAGAAGTTCTTTTAAGGGATTGCAACGGAACATTTATTGGGAGAGGGAATACAACCAGAACATTTGAACGATGAACCCTTGGCCAGAGTCTTAGACAAACTATATGATGGAAGATTAACGGAAATTTTTATCCGAGTCGCACTATCAGCAGCAGGTAGATTTGGAGTGAAAATGGACAGCTTCCACTTGGATTCAAGTTCATTTCATGTACATGGGGATTATGAAACTGGTACTGATGATGAAGCATCAGCACAATCAGAATTAATTACAATTACATATGGTTATTCTAGAGACCACCGACCAGATTTGAAACAATTTATCCTTGACTTGATGTGGAGTGGTGATGGAGATATTCCT
>CBZS010000051.1 GCA_000613065.1 Richelia intracellularis
ATACATCATTACCGGGTAGAGCCATAGTTCCAGATACAGAATTGCATCAATTATCAGCAAAATACGGCTTTCAGTGTGAGGATATTTTTAATCAGAGCCAAGAGGTTTTGGAAGCTGCGGAAAATGCATTAGGAGAAGATGCAGACTGTCAATATTTGCAACCATTAAAGGAGATGCTACAAACGAAAGAAACTCAAGCAAGTCGCATGATTCAGCAGTTCAAACAAATGGGTTCGATTGAAGATGTTTTGAAACTGACTTATCAGGACAAACATTGATAGATTGTGAAGATTCAATGTAAAACAATTACCATCTTTAATCATTATTTGATAGTGGAATTTCTTAAATTCATAAATTTTATGAAGCCATAAGCCATGAATAAATGAAATGCCTCCCCCTAAAAGGGGAAAATATACGATTCATCAGGAGTCTTTTGTAAAGCGATTACAGTTTAGATATCTTAACTTTGAAAAGATCCCCTACCTTACATCACAATTAGGATGTAGGGTTTTTCATGGGGAATAAAAATGACCATCACAACGGAAATTCTTTCTCAAATACCAGGGGATGTTTTATCTGGATTAGAAGGAGCCGATCGCAGTTTAGCATCCCTCAGAGCAGGTAATACAACTATACCCACAGTGATCAAATCAGATTCACAACCCCTGGGTACGCCGGAATGGGATGTAATTATCTGTGGTGGAACCCTAGGGATTTTAATTGCTTGTGCTTTGGCTTTACGGGGAATCAAAGTAGCTGTAATGGAGCGGGGAGTATTAAAGGGGAGGAAACAGGAATGGAATATTTCTCGCAAAGAATTAGATGTATTGCTGGAATTGAATTTACTTACACCAGAGGAATTAGATTTAGCGATCGCAACTGAGTATAATCCAGCTAGGGTGGGCTTTGCTGGTGGTACAGATGTTTGGGTTCAAGATATATTAAATATTGGAATATATCCCGTATATTTACTGGAGACTATCAAACAGAAATTTTTAGCTGCTGGGGGAAAGTTATTAGAAAATACCCCATTTACAGGAGCAATGGTACATCCAGATGGGGTAATGCTAAACCAGGAATTTTCTACCAGGCTGTTAATCGATGCCATGGGACATTTTTCTCCCATCGCCAAACAAGCCAGACAGGGTAAGAAACCTGACGCTTTATGTCTGGTGGTGGGAACTTGTGCCCAAGGTTTTCCGGAAAACACCACCGGGGACTTGTTGTTATCCTTCACAGCCTTAGAAAATCAATGTCAATACTTCTGGGAAGCTTTCCCGGCAAAAGATGGTAGAACCACCTACCTGTTCACCTATATGAATGCAAATCCCAAACATATAGGTTTAACAGCTCTATTTGACGAGTATTTTCGTCTCTTGCCAGAGTATCAGGGGATAGAATTGGCGCAGTTGAGTTTTCAAAGGGCATTATTTGGCTTTTTTCCTACCTATCGGCAAAGTCCTCTACAAACACCTTGGCAGCGCGTTTTAACTGTGGGAGATAGTAGTGGTAGTCAGTCACCTCTGAGTTTTGGGGGTTTTGGTGCTATGTTGCGTCACCTGAAGCGTTTGACTTTAGGGATAGAAGCAGCACTAGAAACGGAACAATTATCAATAAAAGCACTGAATTTACTTCAGCCCTATCAACCCAGCTTAAGCGTTACCTGGCTATTCCAGAAAGCAATGAGTGTGGGGATTGAGCAAAAAATACCTAGCGTTCGCATTAACAATTTGTTATCTGCGGTGTTTGCAGAAATGCAGAATTTAGGTGAGCCAGTGCTCAAGCCATTTTTGCAAGATGTGGTGCAGTTTCCTGGATTAACAAAAACCCTGCTAAAAACCAACTTTAGTCATCCAATTTTAGTAATTCAACTGATTCCCCAATTGGGTTTATTCAGTTTACTGGATTGGGTGGTGCATTACCTAAATTTGGGATTGTATTCCGTTCTATTTTCTCTAAATCGAAATTTAGAACCCACGTTAAAACAATTACCAAACAACTACTTGTATTATTACCATCGTTGGGTAGATGCTTGGAAATATGGTTCTGGTAGTGATTATTCAGAACATTAGAAAGAAGCATGGAGGAGTTTACTTCGACTGCGTTTCTCCTCCAGAGGAGGTTAGGAAGAGATGAGGAAAGAAGGAGACACTTCTATAAAAACAACTAACAAACAAAAACGAACAATGGCAAAAAGTCAATCTGCTGGCGGTAAATATTTTGCAGTTACCACTAGTTTCCTGCGGGATCGTCAAGTTTTTGTAGAATAAATTCGTCAAGGAGTTAGACTACCAATCAAGATCATTTCTTTGTTGCTTTGCAGCTCTTTATTTCTGGTAATTTATGGGGAAATTATTGGTGCATTCCATAGTTGGATGCAAGCTTTATCTTCTGCGGTTAAATTACCAGCTCTGTACCTAATTACCTTATTAATTTGTTTCCCAAGACTATACCCGGATTTCTCACCAAGATTGAAAAAAGAAGGGTCTAAAACTGCCAAAATGTATGTATATTGCAAAAGAATCTGATCAGTTTAAAGGATGACCCCAAATAAAAATCATTCTATACCGGAACAGTTTGTATTTGGACAGGTAAAGTCATGTTCAGTTGTAGTCAATTTAAAGGGAGAGGCTGTAACATCGGATGCAGGGTTAACATTAATTGCGGAACTAGAGAGAAAAAGAGAAATAACATCACGATTTGCAAGATGTTTCAAAGATTACCGAGCCCCAAATAAAGTTTTATATCCAGTTCATAACTTAATTGCACAAAGGATATATGGCTTAATCGGCGTTGCATAAGTGCCGGATGATTTCACTACATTTTCAACGATTTCTCAATGGTTTCAAAGGCTAATTTATCCCGCACTTATGCAACGCCGCTTAATCATGGGGTATGAAGACATAAATGACCATGAAATTCTACGTCACGATCCAATATTCGCACTTGCGGTAGGAAAGGTTATTAACTCAGAACAAGAATTAACGACTTTGGCGGGGAAAAGCACCTGAAATAGTCTCGAACATTGTCCAGAAGACGCATATTCAAGAGAAAATAGTCAGTATCATCGTATTGAGTATGATGCTAAGGTGATAGAAACACTTTTAGTTGAGCCATTTTTACAATCTTATCATAAGCCACCGCGACAGATAATAGATTTAGATGTGACGGATGATTTCGTTCATGGTCATCAAGAAGAAACATTCTTGAATCCGTATTACAAAGGATATTGTTATGCTCCCCTTTATATTTTTTGTGGTAAACATTTATTTGCTGCAAAACTTCGTGCATCCAACTTAGACTCGGCACCATAGGGGTTAGAAGAATTACAAAGAGTAATAAAAATAATACGCTCTCGATGAAAAAAGGTGAAAATTATTAGGGCGCGACTCTTTTGGTAGTACGGAGTCTGATATCATAATAAATGACAAGTCAACCAGAGTCATATTGACAGCCAAAAATGTACTTTATGTAATTGGCTTATAAAAAGTGAAAAAACAGGAACAGTTCCACACCCTATGCAAGCATCTACATCAAATCAAGGAATGTTTTGGTCACAAGCACGAGAACTATTTGAACAGATAGTTCGTTTGTTAGACTCATACAGCATTTGTGTGTTAGAACACTCCTAGATAGAGAGTAAGTTACTTGAGAATGGATAGGAACTATTGAGACCGTTGTTACAAACAAAGATATTTTGATAAACGCACTCAAGATGAAATAGAGGGAGAGTGTGCAGGCACAGACTCAGTAAACAGAACACACAAGAAAAAATTGTCGCGGAAATCGACCACATTATTTGGCACAGTAATCGCCAATAGAATCGGTTCTGGAGCAAGAAAGATAAATACCCTATTTCCTTTGGATGGGGAGTTTAATCTACCAGCACAGCAATATTCTTTCTCATGGACTAAGACAGGGATATTATCCATGTGATTGAGTATTTGTGGAAAGCTGCATTTGTGTTTTATTCTCAGACTTCAACACAGGCAGAAGCTTGGGAAAGCAAACCTTTACAGCTTATCCTTGAAGGTAAATCAAGTTCAGTTGCCCCAGGTATGCACCGCAGTGCCACTTTACCCAAACTCACTCCCCAAGAACGTAAACCCGTGGATACCTGTGCTAGATATTTACTTAACAATGCCAAATACCTCAAATATGACGATTACTTAAAAGCTGGATCCCCATCCCCCATCGTCACGGGGGTGATTGAGGGTGCTTGTCGCCATCTGATTAAAGACAGGATGGATATCACCGGGGCTAGATGGACCATGAGGGGTGCTGAGGCTGTTTTACCCCTGGGTTCTTTATACATCAGTGGCGATTGGGATGAGTATTGGCAGTTTCATCTACAACAAGAACATAAACCCAATCAGCTGGCTTTGTACTCTAGTGGTATTCCTTTGATCAAGCAAGTTCTCAAAGCAAAGCTCGTTGTTCTACTACCCCTCCACCTCTTCCAATACCTGTCTAAGTTCCACTCCCAGTCTTACTAAAAGAGTCGCACCCAAATTATTATCCGTGGGGATAGTGCTTATTCCAGAGAAGAGATTATGGCTTGTTGTGAAGATGAAACTGATATTGATTCTGTGTTCGAACTTGCTGAGAATCCTCGTCTACTCCACCTATCGCAACCAATTCAGTATGGTGCATCCCAAGAATATTCACAAAAAAAACAACCCATCGTAGAGTTTTTTAAAAGCTTATTTCCTGTAGAAGCAGATAAAAAAAAAGATGCGGCAGCCTTTGTTAATAACTCAGTTTAGTATTCTTCTGTTGACTATCAAACATTAGACAGTTGGAGCGGTAGTCGTCGTGTAGTAGCCAAGGTCGATTATAGCAATGAAGAAGTCTCATCGATTTGTAGTGAGTTCGCTCCCCATTAAACAAATTTCTCCAGGGCGACTTTATACTCAAAAATACTGTCTGCGAGACAACGCCGAAAAATTATCTCAAAGAATAAAAATGAGATTTACAGAGTGATAGAACAAGTACACATACATTTGAGGGGAACCAATTACCTTTATGGTTTACAGCTATTGCCTACATTTTACTGAATAACCTGCGAGAAAAGTGCTTAGAATGTATCCCACTAATATTATTTTGTTAATCGAAATATGGATTGTTGCAAGAGACAAAAATGTATCAAAACAAGCTGAAATTCTTTCCCATCTGACAACAAACAAGACGACGATATTTTTTTTTAAACGATGGGAAACAAGGTTCTTCTTGAAAACCTGGGACGGAAATTTTAATGGGTCTGCCCTTGTTCTTCTTTGTCTTCCAAACCAGCTTGGGCCATTGTGGCCTAATACCACCACGTCTACGTAAAGCAGCGCGCTTATCCTTAGAATCGTAGCCTTTTTCAGCAGCAAGCACTTTCAGGAGTTTACGGGGTCTACCGCGTTTGTTGGTCTTAACCTTTACACTGTCTAGAAGTGGTATCATCTGATCTCTTTCACCACCATTGGCAGGTGTGGTGCGATTGGATAAAGGCATTCCTGAGCCTTCAGTAAGAGTGTGTATAAAAATTACTCTTCCCTTTTCCACCGTAAGCAACACCATCACCACCGCCCTTTCCAGGGGGAAAAAGACCGGTCCACCGCGCCATAACTCCAGTTGATTAACCCTTTATTTTGTCCAATTCCTAATATTCGTGCTTGTAAAGCCTCTAACCTCCCGTCCAACTGCCAAGGTTTGAGCCATCGATGTGCAGAGCTCTTTGATGCCCATATTTCTCCTTTTGGAAGGTCACACCAACGACACCCTGTTATCAATATATATAGTAAGGTATTGAGTACATATTGAGTACATAACGAAATGAAGAATGTGGCATTCTTCGTTCGCGTTTCTCTGGCGATTTCGGAAAAATATCCTCAAACAAAGACCAGTCCAAATTACTCAGTCATTCAAAACGTCCAGCTATCACCAGCCATCACCTGATGGCTATTAGTGGGATAAGTTCAACATTATTGGTAATTCTACTGAAAAATCTTGGTAAATAACTGATAATACTTATGTGTATATTTGCGAGTATATATTACAATCATGCTCTGTTGCATTAACCCAGCTTGCCATAATCCTTCCGTAAATGATGGTACAAAATATGCCCCAACTGTGGTGTTCCTTTGTTGATAATGCGAAATCGGTATCGTCCGATCAAGTCTTTGGGTAGTGGTGGTTTTGGCAAAACATATTTAGCAGAAGATATTGAGAAATTGGATGAAAAATGCGTTATTAAGCAATTTGCACCACAGTTTCAGGTAACCGCAGGACTGCAAAAGGCCACGGAATTATTTGAGCAGGAAGCGAGGAGACTGCAACAGTTAGGAGTACACCCACAAGTTCCCACTTTACTGGCTTATTTTCAAGAAGATAGTCTTTTGTATTTGGTACAGCAGTTTATTGATGAACAAAATTTGTTCAAGGAACTGGAACAACAAGGAACTTTCAGCGAGGGAAAGATACGGGATTTATTGCAGGATTTGTTAAATATTCTCTTGGTTGTACATCAACAGAAGGTTATTCATCGAGATATAAAGCCAGAGAATATAATTCAGCGTGAAGATGCCAAAGTTGTTTTAATCGATTTTGGTGCATCCAAGGAGCTAAAACAAACGCTAATGGCGACACAAGGAACGGTGATTGGTTCTTTTCCTCCCTGCACCTGTGGAACAAATGCAGGGAGGAAAAGCCTATCCAGTCAGCTATTTATAGAGTTTGGGTGCAACTTACTTTGATTTATTAAGCGGGATTCATCCTTGGCAACTTTGGCAAAAACAAGGCTATGGCTGGGTTGCGATTTGGAAACAGCATTTGCACGAACCAGTCAGTCAGGAATTAGGGCAAATTCTGGATAAGTTGTTGCACGAATAACATCAGCAGCGTTATCCTTCTGTACACGAAGTTTTACATTTAAACCCTCCATCTACACCAGTAGTACCTCCAACCAAGCCAGTAATTCCGACCCCAGCACCATCACCAGTATCACCAGTTAAGCCACCCGCAAAGCTGAAAAAAAGGTTATTGGTGGGTGCTGCTATTACCTTAGTTGGAACTAAAATCTACGGCTATGTTAGTTATAGTGTATTTCCAAATAGTCCGATATTTTTAGTTAGAAGCTTTCCCCGTAGTTATTTCCTTAAAAAATCCTTACAGGTCATTCTAATGGCGTTTTTTTCGTCACCATTAGCCCAGATGGTAAAACCCTTATTAGTAGTGGTAGTGCGGGCGGCGATATCAAACTGTGGAATTTGGAAACTGGAGAATAAATCCGTACTCTCAGGGGGCATTCTGATGGCGTTTCTTCCGTCGCCATCAGAATGCCCCCCTGAGCATATGTACTAAACAGACCTTTAAGCTTTAACCTTCCAAAGCTTGAGGGTTTTTATACAAAAGATCTGTATCCATGTAATTAAATATCTGCTTAATATTTTTAGGGGATATTTAATTACATGGATAATTGTAGTCATGTATATAGAACATATTCCTAACAGAAACTCTCCCCGAGCCGTTCTGCTTCGCGAGTCATACCGTGAGGACCGAAAAGATCTTAAACGTACCCTTGCTAATCTTTCAAAACTGCCTTCTGGAACGGTAGATGATTTAAAAATTCTGCTTAAAGGACGTAAAGCAGTAGAAGATTTAGAATAAATATTTAAAATCATTCGTAGCTGTCCTCATGGTCATGTGGCGGCAACACTATCAAGCTTAATAAAATTAGGATTACATACGTTAATTGATACTTAAAACAGCAGAAGAAGAATAATAATAATTGAGGTTATGATAGTGGCGCGTATTGTCAAACAAGCTTCTAAATTAGCAACAGCAAGAGGGCTAGATTGAGAAACTTTTGTCTCCAGTTTAGGGGAAGTTTTAGGATTAGAACGAGCGGATGAGGATGAATTATATTTGGCGATGGATTTTTTATTCGAACGCCAAGGATAAATTGAAAATCATTTTGCCAAACTTCATCTGAAGGAAGGATGTTTGGTTCTATATGACGTTAGTTCTACATATTTAGAAGGAAAAGCTTGTCCGTTAGCAAAATATGGTTATAACCGTGAGAAAAAACGTGGTCAATTACAAATAGTATTTGGGCTATTATGTAATGAGAAAGGTTTTCCAATAGCAGTATAAGTATTTGAGGGGAATACATCCGACCTAAAGACATTTACTAATCAAAGAGATCAGGTTAGCTCGAGATTTGGTATTAAGACAGTAGTCTGGGTCGGAGACCGTGGAATGATTACTCAAGCAAGGATTCGAGAAGACTTAAAAGATAAAGAAGGTTTAGACTGGATTAGGGCTTTAAGAGCGAGCGCCTCAAATAAAGAAATTATTAGAACAATCAGTTATTCAATTAGCTCTGTTTGATGAACGAAATTTAGCATCAATTAAAAGCGAAGATTATCCAGGGTAAAGATTAATAGCTTGTCTAAATCCTTTATTGGCAGCAGAAAGAAAGAAAAATAGAGAATAACTATTACAAGCAACAGAAAAGGAATTAGATAAAATTGTTGCAGCAACTTCGAGAAAAGCTCGTCCACGAAAAGGCGAGGATAATATTGGTGTAAGAGTAGGTAAAGTTATTAATAAATTTAATGTTGAAAAACATTTCAACATTGAGATAGAAGAGAACAGTTTTTCATATGAGACAAATCAGTCAAAAATTGATGCAGAAGCAGTATTGGATGGTTTATATATTAAAATTAGTACATCTTTGGATGAAGAAAATTTATCTCCTATGGATACGGTAAAAGCCGATAAAAATCTCTAACAAGTAGAACAAGCTTTCCGTAGTTATAAAACTGTTGATTTAAAAGTTAGCCCAGTTTACCACTATACAGCCGAACGTGTAAAAGCCCATATATTTCTATGTATGTTGTCTTATTATTATGTAGAATGGTATACGCGATAACTTTTAGCTCCAATACTTTTTGATGAAGATGATTGGGAAGCAGCAGCAGGGAGAAAAGAGTCTGTTGTATTTCCTGCCAAAAAGAGCGAAAAAGCTAAAGATAAAGCGAACAAAAAGCGTACCTCAGATAATTTGCCCGTTCATAGCTTCCAAACTTTATTGGATGATTTAGCTACAATTATTAAAAATACAATTTCTAGAACAATTGGTAGTAAATCTTTCGTTTTTGAGAAGATTACTCAGCCTACAGCTATACAACAAAGAGCAATAGATTTACTCGGAATTAGCATGATTTTTACCCAGTAAGCTTGGACTTGAAATCTCTGTCAGTACCACTATTCATAGATTTTGTTTTTAGTCAAAGGGTAACTTCAGATTAGTCCAGATGGTAAAAGCCTTGTCAGTGGTAGTTCGGACAAAACGATTAAAATTTGGCGACTTGAGTAATAAGTGCCGATCTAGACTAAAATTAACACGGTTTAACCAAGGCATGGGTAGGGAATTAAAAGATGGCAACAGAAACAATTCATTTGCAAATACCAGAAATACTATTGGTTATCTTGATACATCAATTTTATTGAAGGAAACCTCAAAATTATTGCGACACATCAATCATAAGAAGTGGGGAAAGAAATAACCCTTTCCCCACTTCTTATTTCAACAATTTAAGATTTTTCTCTAGGATATAAATCCTAAACTGAACTTAACTGCTTCTCTTCCACTACTTCCGGATTAGCCTCAGCACTATCAGCCTCTGAAGGTGGAACTACCTGCCAGAATTTAGGTAAATATTCCTGCCAATTCTCTAGAATCTTCTTACCCTTAGCCGAGCCAGTACGCTCCACATGGGAAGTAATCAAACCCTTTAACTGTTGCTTCCCAGCTCCGGTACTCACCCTTTGAATGCTGACAATCTCACGGTTTACAGACTCAGGGAAAGTATCTTTCTCATCCAAGAAGTAAGCCAATCCACCAGTCATTCCCGCACCAACATTACGCCCTGCTTTACCAAGCACAACAATCACACCACCAGTCATATATTCACAACAGTGATCCCCTGCACCTTCAATTACCCCAGTCCCTTTGGAATTTCGCACGGCAAATCTTTCCCCTGCTATCCCATTAGCAAACAGTGCACCACCAGTTGCACCGTAGAGACAGGTGTTACCCACAATCACATTTGCTGAGGATTCATAAGTAGCACCTGCGGGGGGTTTGATGATAATTTCACCACCATTCATACCCTTACCCACATAGTCATTAGCTTCCCCTTCTAAGTTAAGCACCATACAAGGTAAGTTGAAGGCTCCAAAGCTTTGCCCCACACTACCCCGGAAATTCAGGTTTATTTTACCAGCAAAGCCTTGGTTACCATACTTAGCGGCAATTACTCCTGACAACCTAGCTCCAATGGTACGATCTGTATTAACTACATTTAATGTCTTACTTACAGATGACTGGGTGCGAATAGCGGCTTGTACCTCTGCGTCACTCAATAATTGATCGTCTAAAACCGCACCATTGCTATGCACTTCCTCATGGACTAACCAACAGCGGTCTTCTCTAGCATCAGGCAATTTCACCAAACAGTCCAGATTGAGGGATTGGGTTTTAGTTAATTGAGCGTCGCCACGGGTGGTTAATAAATCTGCCCTACCCATAATTTCTGTGAGGGAACGATAACCCAATTTTGCTAATAGTGATCGCACTTCTTCGGCGATAAAGTAGAAGAAGTTCACGAGCTTGTCTGGAATACCGGAGAATCTCAGTCTCAGTTCTTCTCTCTGGGTAGCCACACCTACGGGACATTGGTTAGTATGGCAAATCCGCGCCATAATACAACCTTCGGCAATCATGGCGATGGAACCAAAGCCAAATTCCTCTGCTCCCATCAATGCACCCATAAGGATATCCCAACCACTCTTGAGTCCCCCATCTACCCGGAGGATAACGCGATCGCGCAATCCATTTTCCATCAACACCCGATGAACTTCTGTCAATCCGAGTTCCCATGGAGAACCAGCGTGTTTAATCGAACTCAGAGGTGATGCTCCCGTACCGCCATCATGACCAGATACTTGGATAATGTCGGCGTTGGCTTTGGCAACCCCCGCAGCAATTGTACCAATACCAATTTCTGCTACCAGTTTTACCGATACCTGGGCTTTAGGGTTAATTTGATGTAGGTCAAAAATTAACTGGGCTAAGTCTTCAATAGAGTAGATATCATGATGGGGTGGTGGAGAAATTAGGGTAACTCCAGGCTTAGAACGTCGCAAGCTGGCGATGTAGGAACTCACCTTTTTACCTGGTAGTTGTCCCCCTTCCCCTGGCTTGGCTCCTTGAGCAACTTTAATTTCAATTTGTCTCCCACTCATCAAGTATTCTGGTGTTACTCCAAAGCGTCCTGATGCTACTTGCTTGATGGCACTACAAGCGGTATCGCCATTACGTAGTCCATTGAGGTGGGGTAAGATTGCAGATTTTCCTTCTCCATCTACATCATTCAGCACCCTGTAACGGACTGGATCTTCCCCTCCTTCACCAGAGTTAGATTTACCACCGATACGATTCATCGCGATCGCTAGGGTTTCATGTGCTTCTCTTGACAATGCGCCTAAAGACATTCCCCCAGTAAAAAAACGTTTAGCAATCTCGCTAACTGGCTCTACTTCTTCAATCGGAATGGGAGTGCGATCGCTATTGAAGTCAAGTAAATCCCGCAGTGCAGTTACCGGTCTACCATGCAAATACTGCTTGTAAACTTCGTAGTGGTCATATTGTTTACCATCCACGGCTTTATGCAGAGCCTTAGCCATTTCGGGACTATTCATGTGATATTCACCACCACGGCGGTAATTAACAAAGCCCAGGTTTTCCAATTTCTTCAAGCTAAGTTCAGGGAAAGCTTTGGTATGGAAAGATAGTACTTCCTGCGCCAAATCACTGACACACAATCCACCCACACGGGAGGTTGTACCACAGAATCCCAAATCTAATAGATCCCTACCAATACCAATGGCTTCAAAAATTTGGGCGGCTTGGTAACTCGAAAGTAGAGAGATTCCCATCTTAGAAAGAATCTTCAATAACCCTGCTTCTATCGCTTGGCGATAATTGCCGATCGCCTTTTCTAAGTTAATAGTAGCAATTTTACCCCGTTCGATGAACTGCTGGGTTTTGGGATTAGACCACCATACCCGCACTGTATCTAGTGCCATATACGGACAAACTGCCGCTGCACCATAACCAATTAAACAAGCGAAGTGATGAGTACTCCAACATTGAGCAGTATTCACAACTAGAGATGCCTTTGTGCGTAAACCTTGGTCAATCAGGTAATGGTGTACCGCACCTACAGCCAGAAGGGGAGGAATATAACTATTTTCCGTATCTATTCCTGTACCCTCCTGGTCAGATATAATTAGAATCTTGGCACCAGCTTTGACAGATTCTGCGGCTTGTTGTTGTAATTTCTTCACCGCCACTTTCAACCCTTCTGGTCCCGATGCAATGGGAAACAAGGTAGATAACCTAGCAGTTGTATGACCGGATTTACTAATTGCTGCTAATTCTGCCTCCGTTAAGACTGGAGAATCACACTTAATTCTATCTGCATATTCTGCTTTTGGTTCTAATAAATTGCCCTTTTCTCCTAACTCCACATTCAAGGACATCACCAGTTTTTCCCGCAGGGGTTCAATTGCTGGGTTTGTCACCTGGGCAAAACGTTGTTTGAAATAGTCGTACAACAGGTGGGGCTTATCCGACAATACTGCTAAAGGAATATCATCACCCATACAGAAAGTGGCTTCTTTCCCGTCCATAGCCATGGGTTGAATTACCATTTCCACATCTTCTGTCGTGTAACCAAAGGCGATTTGCTGACGTAATAAGCGTTGTCTGTCTAGGGTATCATTGGAACCTGTTCCATTCCTATTACCATTGCCATTAGTATTACCATTTACCGACGCAGCACTTACCAAATCCTGTAATTCTTGACGGTGTTGTTGTAACCACTGTCCATAGGGATGACTTTTGGCGATGCGCTGCTTGATTTCCCAATTTTTCAATACTTCATGGGACTCTAAATCCACCGCAATCATCTGTCCTGGACCAAGTCTACCCTTCTCCACAATGTCAGATTCCGGGAAGTTCACCACACCAGCTTCCGAGGCGACGACAATATAATCATCCTTTGTCAGACAGTAACGAGCAGGTCGTAAACCGTTACGATCTAAAGTTGCTCCCACTTTTTTCCCATCACTAAATACTAACAGTGCTGGGCCATCCCAAGCTTCTTGTAAACCACTGTAGTATTCATAAAAATCAGTAATTTCTGGATATTTTTGCAACTCTGGCTGATTTTTATAAGCCTCTGGTACCATTATCATCAACCCTTCCAAGGGGCTGCGTCCAGAGCGCACCATCAGTTCTAGGGTATTGTCTAAGTTTGCAGAATCGCTGTTATTGATATTTACAAAGGGCTTTAATTCTTTTAATCTATCCTCCCAAATAGGATGATCTAGAGTTATCTCTCTTGCACTCATCCAATTAATGTTACCTAGCAAGGTATTTATTTCCCCATTATGCCCTAATAACCGCATGGGTTGAGCTAGGGGCCATTTGGGCATGGTATTGGTGCTAAAACGGCGATGGTATACCGCAAAGCTACTGGTATATCCAGGGTTTTGTAAATCCCGATAAAAGTCTCCCAGCACAGCTGACCGCACCATGCCTTTATAGACAATTGTACGGCTAGACAAAGAACAGACATAAAATTCCTCGGCACAGCCGTCTGTTTGCTGGCGCATGGCTTGAACTATGCGGCGGCGATAAATGTACAGTTGCCTTTCTAAATCATCACCACTTTTATCTTCCGATACCAAAAATACCTGCTCAATCTGGGGCTGATTTGCCTTTGCCTGTACACCTAAAATACTCGGTTGTACTGGTACTTCACGCCACCCCAATACCTGCAATTTTTCCGACTGAGCCACTTGCTCAAATATATTCTTGGCATTTTGTGCTGCTTGGGGGTCTCTGGGTAAAAAGATCATCCCCACCGCCATATTTGGACTAGGGGTAATTGTCACCCCCCTTCCTGCCAAATCCTGTTGCAATAATTCCCAAGGGATAGCCGTTAAGATACCCGCTCCATCACCAGAATCGCGATCAGCACAACAACCACCACGATGTTCTAAACAAGTCAAAGCATCTAAGGCTTTCATGACAATGTCATGGCTAGCACTACTCAAACGATGGGCAATAAAGCCTACTCCACAGGCGTCTCTTTCTTCTACTAGCCACCTTTGTCCTTGGTAGGTATCTTCAGAATAATGAGCCGAAAATGTAATTTTCTGGTGTTGATTCATTCCTTTGTTATTCATAGGCTATCCCTGACAGTTGGAGTTATTTGTTTGTCACTATTTTTGCAAGCAACTTAGTATAAATGCAGATACAGAAACTACGCAAAGTACCTGAAATTTGAGGAAAAAGAAATTATAAACGCGAGTTATTTACTAACACCTGTGTTAAAATCAGCCAGCAATTGGTTATATGTCTATTCGGAGTTAAACAAATGACACTTTGTCCTAAAAATCTATGTATTTCTGAACCTAAGTGATTATTTTTTTATCATTGCACCTTCATATGACCCAACGAATGCGGTATAAAATATCTGATTTAAACGCCAAAAATAGCTGGTTATCTGGAGCAAAAACCTGATTTAACATTTATCATTCAAAAGGACTAGAATTATTCCAATTCGTCACCAAAATCAGCGTATTACACTATATACCCATTTGACAATTCCCAAAAATATTTATCTTGTATTTTGAAGCCGTAATGACTACCCTTTTTTACCTGTATTGCTAAACACTAATACAAATTTAATATGAAGCTGCATATAATATATGCAACCAAACTTGAACAGTTTAAATACTCATGAGCCGCCCATTTAAGATTGAGAACAGGCAGAGCAAAGAGGAACTAAAAAAACTGCTACAGACAGCCAGGTTGGGAAACCAGAAAGAAAAACTACACATGTTGTGGTGGCTCAATGCCGAGTGGACAAGTAAAGGAGCAGCAAGAAATCGGGAAACCCTTGGCTAGAGATACTTCAACAGTGACAAGATGGTTGCAGAAGTATAGAAAAGGTGGTCTGTCTGGCTTATTAGAAATCAAGAAAGCGGCAGGAGCAAAACGAAAAATAAATAACGAAAAATCAGTGATGATGCGACCACAGCACTCATACAGGAGTTAAAAACAGGAAAAGGGTTTAGTAGCTATGGTGGGATAGTAGAATGGTCGAAAAAAGAGCATGGACTTGATATTGAGTATGGAACGGTTTATGGATTGGTTCGATATAGATTGGGAGCAAAACTAAAAGTACCACGTCCTCAAAGCTACAAACAGGATGAAAAGCTGGTATCTGAGTAAAAAAGAACTCGGTATCATTTTCAATTGTCTAGAAAAACATGTAGCACAGGGGAAGTGCGTTCATTATTTGTGTCAGGATGAAACTAAGGTTGGATTGAAAATCCTCACAGGAAAAGTGATTACTGCTTCTGGAGTAAAGCCAACTGTTGACGTTAAATGGGAAAGGAAAAATTTTTGGATTTATGGTGCAATTGAACCATAAACAGGAAAACATTTCCAACAGGAGTACCCCAAACTCAACGGTAACTGTTTTCAACAGTTTTTAGATTGGCTCTCTCAGCAGTTAGGTGAAGATTATGCAATTTTACAAATTGACCAACCTCCTGCTCATACAAGTTGTGGGATTAATTGGCCAGAAAATATTATTCCCCTGCTTCAACCATCTCATTCCCCTCAACTTAATCCAATCGAAAGGCTTTGGCACTTTCTCAAAAAACCTCTCAAAAACGAACTTTTCTTTTCTTTGCAAGATTTACGTGAGCGCATACAACAATTGTTCGAGCAACTTACATTTGAGCAGGTAATACCTATCTCCTCTTACAACTTTATTTTATAATCTTTTTTCTATGTAGCTTCATATTAAATTGGTATACGCTTTCCTTGGATTAGCAATATTGAGTTGAGTTATGAGACGAGCATATTTTTGTTTAACTCGCCAAGATTTTAGTTTGCTTTCCTTGACTTTTGGTTTTAGCTAAAAACTTGTAATTGCGAAGTAAACTTGCTTAGTTAATTGTTGCTGCCTGGATATAGAGACAACAAACCTATCTTAACTTTACCGTATTTAAACTATGAGTTTCACGAACATGTTTGAATATATCCCACTAATAGCAGAAGGTGAGAATATGCCTGTTGAGTAAGAGGGGTTATATCATCTGATGGCTGGACGTTTTGAAGGACTGAGTAATTTGAAGTGGTCTTTGTTTAAGGATATTGTTCCGAAACCGCCAGAGAAACGCGAACGAGGAATGCCACATTCTTTATTTCGTTATGTACTCAATACCTTACTGTATATATTTATAACAGGGTGTCCTTGGTGTCACGTTCCAACAGGAGAAATATGGGCATCAAAGAGCTCTGCACATCGATGGCTCAAACCTTGGCAGTTGGAGGGGACGTTAGACGCTTTACAAGCACGAATATTGGGGATTGGACAAGAGAAAGGGTTAATCAACTGGACTTATGGCGCGGTGGACGGGTCTTTTTCCCCCTGGAAAGGGGGGTGGTGATGGTGTTGCTTACGGTGGGAAAGGAAAGGGTCTTTTAATACAGACTCTTACTGAAGGCTCACGAATGCCTTTATCCAATCGCACCACACCTGCCAATGGTAGTGAAAGAGATAAGATGATACCACTTATAGACAGTGTAAAGGTTAAGACCAACAAACCCGGTAGACCCCGTAAACCTCTGAAAGTGCTTGCTGTTGAGAAAGGCTAAGATTCTAAGGATAAGCGGGCTGCTTTACCTAGACGTGGTATTAGGCCGCAATGGCCCAAGCCGGTTTGGAAGAAAAAGAAGAACAAGGGCAGACCAATTAAAATTTCCGTCCCATCTGACAACAAGAACGTTGTTTCCCATGGTTTCAAACAAATATCGTCGTCTTGTTGTCAGATGGGAAAGAATTTCAGCTTTTTTTGATGCTTTTTTGTTTCTTGCAACAATCCATATTTGGATTAACAAAATTACATTAGTGGGATAGACTCTTGATTGAGTTAGGGATTAATACTAAGGAAATAAGATGCTGAATTATTTGTCACTCTATCACTATAAGGGAACGACTATTCGGATTTTGGGAACAGATATAAGTAGTATGACTAGCGATTTATGGTAAAAATGCCATAATTTTTGTTTTAACTATACGGTGGTTTAATGGCTGACAATTTTCATGTTTCTGTATGGATGACGCCGTTTTTGATGTCTCCAATCTTGGCTACTTTTTTGGTGTTGAATCATGGGAATATTGTCCAGAGCCAAGAATCTATCAATTTATCTGAGCAGTCTGGCAATACTTTATCAGGAGAGCAAATTTCTTTAAATGGAAAAACTTTCACAGGAGCTTGGCTCCAGAAAAATGGAAAGACCTATTTGAGCGATGGGGTCTTGATGAGAATTGTGGGAGTTGATTTCTTCAATAGTTTTAATCCCCAACGACAACCAATCCAATGGTTTACTGCCAATAATAAACCCCTGAGTCTAGCTAGTTTATTAACAGGGGGTTCCCGCTATTTAGATGTAACAAATTTTGCCAAGTCTGGGGAATGGAAAATCCAAGTCCAGGAAAATGCCCTTGCTATTATCACACCTAGAGCAAAGGTTGTGGGAATTAATCAAAGCAAAACCCCCCTATATGAAACGATCGCAGTTAATTTAAATCGTCCTACTCCTTGGCAGTTAAGACAAGAATTACCAGTTACGAAAAAGACCATTGCGAATCCGTCATCCACTCCGAATAACATCATCATCAAACCCACAACACCACCAAATCGGGAGTGGACTATTACCCTACATGGGATAGCTGAACCGGATATCATCAAACGTTACACCCCTAAATTGGAATCATCAACATTACCCAATTCATTCAAGCAACCAATATCAGACTTACCACCCATACCAATTAGCACAACAAATGAATCCTTAATTAAGGAAGTTAGAGTTGTTAATAATCTAACTCTAATTAAATTGAGTGTTCTATTTGGCTATGCCCCTAGAATTACCACATCTGGTGAACCCAATCAGCTCAAAATAGAAATTCGTCCAGATGCTATGGTATCTCGCAGCATTACCTGGGCAAAAGGCATCCGTTGGCGACAGCAGTGGGTAAAATTAGACACAGATATATTTCCTGTTGTATCCATAGAATTAGATCCTCGCTCCTCTAACTTTAAACTGAGACCATTTGTTGCCCCATCAAATTCCATGGAGGGAACTGCACCCTTAATTACATTTGCTCGGGAAAAGCAAGCCTTAACTGCAATCAATGGTGGCTTTTTTAATCGGAAAAATCGTTTACCATTAGGGGCTATCCGTCGGGACAATCAGTGGTTATCTAGCCCCATTCTGAACCGAGGCGCGATCGCGTGGAATGATTCTGGGCAATTCTACTATGGTCGTCTTGCTTTACAAGAAATTTTAATTACTAGTAATAATAAAACATTACCTATTCTGTATCCGAATAGTGGGTTTGTACAGTCAGGAATTTCCCGCTATACTTCTGCCTGGGGTAAAACCTATAAACCTATAATTAACAATGAAATAATTGTAACCGTAGAAAAAAATAAAATTACCAGTCAAACACCAGGAGGAAATGCGGGAGAAACAGCTTTTCCCATACCTACCAACGGTTACTTCTTGATTTTACGTGGCAGTGCTGTTAACAACATTAATTTACTTCCCATAGGATCTCGCGTTCGTGTTCGTAGGAATACTACCCCAGCAGAATTTAACTCCTATCCCCATATTCTTGGTGCAGGGCCATTATTGCTACAAAATCGGCAAATTGTTCTAAATGGTGAAAGAGAAAAATTTAACCCTAGCTTTATGAGAGGGAAAGCTATTCGCAGTGCAATTTGTTCCACCAGCAGTGGCAACTTAATGATTGCTGCCGTCCACCATCGTGCTCGTGGTGTTGGTCCTACCCTTGCAGAACACGCTCAATTAATGCAGCGTATGGGATGCGTTAATGCTTTAAACTTGGATGGAGGAAGTTCAACTAGTTTATACATGGGAGGACAATTACTAAATCGTTCTCCTAATACTGGTGCTCGTGTTCATAATGGCATTGGTATTTTCCTCTCAACTCCCTCAAATAAAGACTAATTAATTTGCTATTCCAACCGAGTGAGTTGATAAAATTAGCAGTGGTAAAATTCCCAAAAACAACCGGATACTTAGGCTAACAAATTTGGATATCATGCCTGGTTAAAAACCATAATTGCGACCGCACAGTAGCAAGCCTAAAGAGCTTAATTCTGCTATTTATTAAGTTGATCGTATCATTCCCGCCATTCATAGCTAAATCAGTCCTTTTTGCCGGCAATGAATTAGATCTTACTGATTTCTTATACTTACTACAAAGAAGTTATATATTTGACAAAAACAAGGGAATAATACGAGTAAGTTATTCTGGATAATTATGTCATATTTATGTTAAAAAGTATAAAAATAATCAGGTTTAAGGATCTAAGATTAGCGAACAAAGTAACCTCAGTACTTCTATGTGTCTTTATGGGAGGAATCTTGTTAAGTCGCGCGGCTTTGTCTTTTCTGTTAAATTACACTAACAATCAGGTACAACCGGAATTGCTAGAGAAGCTAGAGACAAAATTATTGCCAGAAAGAGTCCCAGCATATTCTGCATGGGAAGTATTTGAAAAGTTTCATGCCGATCCTAGCTACAATGATTTTTTTATAAAAAAGAAGCAACTTTAAATCCCACAAACCCCAGGGATAAAGCTGATCAATTTGAAACAAAAATTATTCAAAGGTTTCGTCAATCGCAAAGTTTGAAACCACATTCGGCAGGTGTGATCGCAAAATGTTGTATTTTTGAAATATGAGTTTTTCAGAATAACAAGAGTATATCCCACTAATAGCAGATGAGTCAGAGGGGTTATATCATCTGATGCCTGGTCATTCCTGGACGTTTTAAAGGACTGAGTAATTTGGACTGGTCTTTGTTTGAGGATATTTTTCCGAAACCGCCAGAGAAACGCGAACGAGGAATGCCACATTCTTCATTTCGTTATGTACTCAATATGTACTCAATACCTTACTGTATATATTGATAACAGCGTGTCGTTGGTGTGAGGTTCCAAAAGGAGAAATATGGGCATCAAAGAGCTCTGCACATCCATGGCTCAAACGTTGGCAGTTGGACGGGACCTTAGAGGCTTTACAAGCACGAATATTGGGGATTCGACAAGATAAAGGGTTAATCAACTGGAGTTATGGCGCGGTGGACCGGTCTTTTTCCCCCTGGGAAGGGCGGTGGTGATGCTGTTCCTTACGGTGGAAAAGGAAAGGCTATTTTTATACACACTCTTACTGAAGGCTCAGGAATGTCTTTATCCAATCGCACCACACCTGCCAATGGTAGTGAAACAGATCAGGTGATACCACTTCTAGACAGTGTAAAGGTTAAGACGAACAAACGCGGTACACCCCGTAAACCCCTGAAAGTGCCCTTATGCTGAGAAAGCCTAGGATTCTAAGCATAAGGGCGTTGCTTTACGTAGACGTGGTATTAGGTTGCAATGGCCCAAGGGGGTTTGGAAGACAAAGAAGAACAAGGGCAGACCCATTAAAATTTCCGTCCCACGTTTTCAACAAGAACGTTGTTTCCCATGGTTAAAAAAAATATCGTCGTCTTGTTGTCAGATGGGAAAGAATTTCAGCTTGTTTTGATGCTTTTTGTCTCTTGCAACAATCCATATTTGGATTAACAAAAATACATTAGTGGGATATATTCAAATCAAAGTACAAGATATCGACCACTTAGGGAGAGTCGCAGGGATTATTGATGAAATGAGTTTGGTTGATTTGTTCAACCAACTGCTTGGAACTCATACCCAAGAAATAATCAGGGCAGGCCAAGTGGTCAAAGCAATGATTCTCAATGGCTTAGGCTTTATCAGTGCACCACTATATTTATTTGAGAAGTTCTTTTCAGGGATTGCAACGGAACATTTATTGGCAGAGGGAATACAACCAGAACATTTGAAGGATGAACCCTTGGGCAGAGTCTTAGACAAACTATATGATGCAGGATTAACGGAAATTTTTATCCCAGTTCCACTATCAGCAGCAGATAGATTTTGAGTGAAAATGGACAGCTTCCACTTCGATTCAAGTTCATTTGATGTACATGGGGATTATGGAACTGGTACTGATGATGAAGCATCAGCACAATCAGGATTAATTACAATTACATATGGTTATTCTAGAGATCACCAACCAGATTTGAAACAATTTATTCTTGACTTAATGTGGAGTGGTGATGGATATATCCCTTTATATTTAAGAGTTGCAGATGGTAATGAAGTCGATTCTGCCATGTTTGGAACACTTATGGCAGATTTTCACAAATAATGGCAAATTGATGCTTTCTTTGTTGCGGATGCAGCCCTTTACACTGAAGACAATTTGCAGATGATAGTCTCATTCAGATGGGTATCTCGAGTTGCTGCAACCCTAACTGCCGCAAAATTACTAGGGGCGACTCTTTTAGTAAGACGGGGAGTGGAACTTAGACAGGTATTGGAAGAGAAGGAGGGGTAGTAGAACAACGAGCTTTGAGAACTTGCTTGATCAAAGGAATACCACTAAAGTACAAAGCCAGGTGATTGGGTTTATGTTCTTCTTGTAGATGAAGCTGCCAATACTCATCCCAATCGCCACTGATTCATAAAGAACCCAGGGGTAAAACAGCCTCAGCACTCCTCATGGTCCATCTAGCCCCAGTGATATCCATCCTGTCTTTAATCAGCTGGCGACCAGCACTCTCAATCACCCCCGTGGCGATGGGCAATCCAGCTTTTAACTAATCGTCAGATTTGAGGGATTTGGCATTGTTAAGTAAATATCTACCACAGGTATCCACGGGTTTACGTTCTTGGGGGGTGAGTTTGGGTAAAGTCGCACTCCGGCCCATACCTGGGGCAAATGAACTTGATTTACCTTCAAGGATAAGCTGTAAACGTTTGCTCTCCCAAGCTTCTGCGTGTATTGAAGTCTGAGAATAAAAGACAAATGCAGCTTTCCACAAATACTCAATCACATGAATAATATCCCTGTCTTAGTCCATGGTAATATTGCTGTACTGGTAGATTAAACTCCCCATCCAAAGGAAATAGGGTATTTATCTTTCTTCCTCCATAACCGATTCTATTGGCGATTACTGTGCCAAATAATGTGGTCAATTTCCGCGACAATTTTTGCTTGTCTGTTCTGTTTACTGAGTCTGTGTCTGCAGACTCTCCCTCTATTTTTTCTTGAGTGCGTTTATCAAAATATGTTTGTTTGTAACAACCGTCTCAATAGTTTCTATCCATTCTCAAGTAACTTACTCTCTATCTGGGAGTGTTCTAACCCACAAATGCTGTCTGAGTCTAACCAACGAACTATCTGTTCAAATAGTTCTCGTGCTTGTGACCAAAACATACCTTGATTTGATGTAAATGCTTGCATAGGGTGTGGAACTCTTCCTGTTTTTTCACTTTTTACAAGCCAATTCCATCAAGTACATTTTTGGCTGTCAATACTACTCTGGGTGACTTTTCATTTATTATTCTTATATCATACTCCGTACTACCAAAAGAGTCGCACCCAAATAACTATTAGAAAATAACAGTATTAATGCATTTGTACCAAGTAAAATCCCAGGATATCGTATTGCCCCCTGTTGTAATCATTCTGGTGGTGTGCGACAACGGTGGCTAGTGATAGAAAGTGAAGCCCGTAAAGAATCTGACTTAAAACAACTGGAAAAACAAACGTCTGACCAATAAATATACCCATGCACAATCCCAATTACGAAAATTGTGTCAACAGGAATTTGCATGTGCCGAAGATCCATTCAACGCAGCCAAATTATTTGAGAGTCAGTTGCCATTTCATCAACTTGCATGCAAGTATTGAAGTGATTGAAGATGGCCAAAACCGGAGACGTGGTAGACCTGGCAAGGATTCTCAACCTATCCCAATTTTCCATATTCAAGCCGAAATTGTACCCAAATAAAGTGGAATTACCATTGCCACAGAACATTGGTGGCAGGTTTATTCTTGCCACCAATGTTCTTGATGCCGACAAACTTAGCAACGAAGATGTTTTACCTGAATATAAGGCACAAGAATGTACAGAACCTGGTTTTCGGTTTCTCAAAGACCCATTGTTTTTGACTTCCACTGTGTTTCTAAATTCAAGGAAAAGAGTGGCGGGTTTGGCCATGGTAATGGGTTTGTTTTTGCTAGTTTACAGCCTAGCTAAGAGGGCATTACGCCAATCTCTAAAATGAGGCTCCCAAATAATTCAAAATCAGTTAGGTAAACCAACTGCCACTCCTACTTTACGTTGGGTGTTTTAATGTTTCATGTCAATTCATTTGGGTGCGACTCTTTTGGTAGTACGGAGTATTATATGAGAATAATGGCGTTGCTGAATCAGGGGATGATTTGACTAAATTTTCAACGATTTTTCAATGGTTTCAAACCCTAATTCATCCCGCACTTATGCAATGGCAGTAAAAGTTGCCGATAAATCGAATGAAATTACAGCAATCCCTGCATTATTGGAATTATTAGACATGGCTGGATGTATTGTTACTATTGATGCCATAGGTAAGCAAACAGCAATTGCATCCCAAATCTTTAATGCAAAAGCAGATTATGTTTTAGCACTCAAAGGTAATCATCCTACACTTTACGGACAAGTTAAAAATTGGTTTGAGCAACAGTTATCTCAAGGCTTTAAACCTATTATCTATAGTTATGATAAACGGGTAAAAAAAGGTCATCATCGTACTGAAAAACGTCAAATTTGATGTGTTCCTATTTCTCAACTGCAAACTTTGCATAACCAAGACAATTGGGTTGGTC
>CBZS010000052.1 GCA_000613065.1 Richelia intracellularis
ATTGAGAAATTGCATCTACACATAGATATCAGGACATGTGAAAAATCAATTTTCATTGTGTCTCTGGAATAGCTACATAACACAAAAAAATCAGTATGATGCTACCAGAAACAGAGCGGGAAATTCGGATTCAATTCTTAGAAAGAAGTACTGAGTATCTGAATAAACTGGAAAATATATTATCAGAAATAAATGTTGAACCACAACACATTCCGGATAAGATCAATACTGTGTTACGAATTTTGCACTCGCTCAAAGGTAGCTCTGGAATGTTAGGGTTGAGGATATTAAGTGATTTAGCTCACCGTTTAGAAGATGCTTTCCAAGTCTTAAAGAACCGTAAAATAAACTCAGCTATTGATGCAGACTTGCATAATTTGTTACTCTCATCGGTAGATTGGTTGCATCATATTCTCGAATTGGTTAACTCTAATTATCTCATAGATTGAGCATTGGTTAATAACTTTTTGTTATCCTCTGTTTGAAGAACTATACCAGCGTTTAGGCAAACCAGAACTAGAAGAATCTAATAGCGAATTTACTCATATTCCTAATCCAGAAAATATTATACATTTTTTATTTAAAACAGAGGTTGAAATAAACTTACAATCTTTAGAACAATTGTTAGAGAACCAAGACTTTTTACAGTTAAAAGAGTCAGCGTTCGCAACAGCAAAAGAGCTAACAGGATTGGGAGATATACTAGATATCCCTGTGTTTACTCAATTGTGTCAATCAATTAAGCAAAAATTACTAGTTGCTAAATCTCCAGCAGATATTACCAACACTACCAGTTTAGCTTTACAGTTGTGGCGGCGTTCGCAATCGTTAATTCTGAACCAAAATGTTAGTGAATTACCATCGGTAATTAATCAGTTTTGGGATGGAGATAATATATATTTAAGGAATAATTACTTAGAATAAATTAATATACCGTATCATAAGCTATACTCAGTGCGAGCTATAGTTGTTGAGCAGGGAGAATCAACGCTTAAAGTTCCAATTCAACAAATTGAAAATTTAAATAATTTATGTGGGCAGCTAAAGATACAGAGAAAGAGTTTACAGTCTCATTTGATCAAATTACATGGATTAACTCGTAATCTCAGCCACAGTAACCAGTATATTCAACATAAACAATTATTTTCAGATTATGCTTCAGATAATAATTTCAAAAAATCAAATTGCGACGGCACTGGGAGATGAACGTCAACAAGTCAGTATCATGTCCCAAGCAATGAAATATACAATCATAAAATTAGAGGAAATTATTACTGAAATTCAAGATAGCTTAGATAGTACAGAGACTATTAATTATTTATTAGATCATACTACAGAAAAGATTCAAAAATCTCTGCATCAAGTAATTATGCAACCTCTATCGAATTTACTGTCTCTCTTTCCCCAAACTTTGCAAAATTTGAATCGAGAATATGGTAAAAACGTTCAATTGCAGATAGAGGGAGCTAATATACTGATGGAATATGCTACCCTCAAAGTATTAACAGATTCTCTCATACATTTGTTGTATAATTCCTTTGACCACGGTATTGAAACACCAGAAATTCGCCGCAATTTAGGTAAAGCAGAACAGGGATTAATCACCATTAAAGCATTGCAGCAAAATAATTACATCATGATTAAAATCAGTGATGATGGGCAGGGAATTTCTCTTGAAAA
>CBZS010000053.1 GCA_000613065.1 Richelia intracellularis
GGCTTGCCATCATTCAATCCATAGCGCAAAGACAGAACTTCCCTTTGTTGCGGAGTTAGTTTATCCATCAACCGTTCCACTTCATAGGAGAGGGAAGACTGGACTGCAAAATCCTCAGGGGAAGCATTGGGATCTTCTAACATTTCTCCCAACTCAGTGTCATAATTATCTCCCAGCCTTAAATCTAAAGATAAGGGAACTCGAGACTTTTCTAAATATTCCCTTACTTGCTGAGGAGTCAATGATAATTCTGTGGCTAATTCTGCAACACTAGGAGCTCTTCCCAACTGTTGAGACATAGTACGTTGAGCTTTCTTGATTTTATTTAATTTCTCAGTAATATGAATAGGTAGGCGAATAGTTCTACCTTTCTCTGCTATGGCTCTGGTGATGGCTTGACGTATCCACCAGTAGGCATAGGTAGAAAATCGATAACCTTTGCTGGGGTCAAATTTTTCTACACCCCGTTGCATACCAATACTACCTTCTTGAATTAAGTCTAGTAAATCAACGTTGCGCTTAATGTACTTCTTCGCGACCGATACCACTAACCGCAAATTGGCTTCCACCATCTTCCGCTTGGCAATTTCACCATCTGCGATCGCTCGTTTTAATTCTGTTACTTCTAACTTACTTGCTTGTGCCCATTCTTCCCAGTTTGGTTCATGTCCCAACTGACTAGCCAAAGATTCCTTTGTCTCATATAATATGGCAGCTTTTTGTACCTGCTTACCATATTGAATTTCTTGCTCGTGGGTTAGAAGTGGTACGCGACCAATTTCGCGCAGGTAAGTCCGCACGAGGTCTGTGGGATTAGGGACTGTCTTCATGGTGCGACTCTTTAGAATAATGATAGGTTAGGCAATTTTACCTGCGAACAGGATGCTAAGTGGTTGAGGAAAGCAATATATATTACTAGCCAATACACAAAGCAGTCAGTTTACACATAGTCACCCCTGGGGATGTCCGGTTTAACTGTAAATGATAATCAAACTTGCTTTTTAAGTAGTGGATTTTACATTTTTTCTTTCTATATGCACTTTGTAAATATCATTAGTTAGATATCAAGAGTTAAACTTCAAATTTCTTATCTGTATCTTTAAAAATTGTAACATTTCTGATTTTTTTCTGACTATTAATCCACAGATATATTACAGAGTGTTTTGTTTCTATCCTTTTATTGATGGTAATTATAGATGGGAATATATTCTTGTTATCACCAGATTTAAATTTCTCAGTTTGTTAACATAACTCAATCATAAAGGTAATTGCTTCGAGTTTAGGAGAGCTTTATGTTTTCTTTCGACTGTCCAGTTAGGGATTTGAAACCAGAGGACAGGTGGATATTGTCTCCTTAGTAGCAACTTGCAGTAATTATACTTAGGGGCTCCTGAAAAAGTTTAGTGGGGAGCGATGGACAATTTAGTCAAAAATGAAAGATAAGCTTTTGTAAAGAATATTTTTCCATGACATAACTTTGGATAATCGTACTTGCATAAAAAAGGCGTACTTGACATGCATTTACATAAAAAATCCAAAAAAAAACCGCCAGAACCAAGTAGAAAGATTCATTCCTAAAAAAGTAATAGCAATTGCAGTTTCACAAGTATGAGAAAGTTTAGCCATGATTCTATTCAAGCTAAATCTTCTTTTCCCTTGCCCAAAGTTTCCCTCAATACTATTACGAATCCTCTCAGATTCATTTGCTTGTCTTTTTTGGTCTTTACTCACATTAGCTGGAGGTCTCCCCAAAGGTGGACCACTCATTTTAATACCTCGTTTTTTACACCAAGCTCTGTTTTCTCTAGTCCGATAAATTTTATCTACATGAACAGATTCCGGATAATAACCAGTGTCGTTTTTAAAACCTTCTACTTGTGTTTTTAAGTCTGGTGATTCATTAAAATTATCCCAACTAATATGGTCTAAGAATACATATCCGTCAAAATAACTAGCCGATAATTTCGCGCCAAATTCTACGGATTGTCTGGCTTGCCCTCTGACGATAGGGCCAGGGTAAGCGGATCTAATTTTGTAGTGAAAATTACAGATTGTTGTACATAATTGTGAGGCATGTCTTGATTGTCAAGTGCTAACGCCAACGCCCTTTGGAGGGGTACTGGAGGGGAATCGCCAAAAAAAGTTGACGCAACTGGGGAACGCTTCCCTAGATTCCGTGGTGCCAGGTAGGGGCATCAAGACCTTGAGTAAGCCCAATAAACACTCATACCCCCACCTGGCACTCCCCTACCCCACCCAATCTTCCCCAGTTGCAGGAACACTCCTGGGGCACAAAAATGGAGATTTAAGTATTAAAGAAGTTAAGTCCTATGCTAAGGACGCAAAGGGTGTATCTGAAGTGAACGGGTTAGTCTAATGGTATCTCTGACAAGAAGGCTTGCACCTACGGGTTTCAAATATTCAAAACCAAAGATTAAAAGCTCAAAAAATTTGAGTATAGCCAATGCCACTGCATTCACAGAAAAAATGTCATTAGTTTTTAGTGAGATAGAAGACCCACCTGTAGAAAGAACCCGTGTCCATTTATTAACAGATATTTTAATCATTGGAATACTATCAGTGATTGCAGAAGGTAAGGGATGGGAGGACATGGAAAATTATGGATTGAGTAAATACGACTGGTTGGAGCTGTTTTTAGCTTTACCAGAGGGCATCCCAAGTGCAGATACCTTTCGACGGGTGTTTGAACCCATTAACCCAAAAGTATTTGGGTGCGACTCTTTTAGTAAGACGGGGAGTGGAACTTAGAAAGGTATTGGAAGAGGTGGAGGGGTAGTAGAACAACGAGCTTTGCTTTGAGAACTTGCTTGATCAAAGGAATACCACTAGAGTACAAAGTCTGGTGATTGGGTTTATGTTCTTGTTGTAGATGAAACTGCCAATACTCATCCCAATCGCCACTGATGTATAAAGAACCCAGGGGTAAAACAGCCTCAGCACCCCTCATGGTCCATCTAGCCCCAGTGATATCCATCCTGTCATTAATCAGGTGCCGACCAGCACCCTCAATCACCCCCCTGGCGATGGAGAATCCAGCTTTTAAGTAATCGTCAGATTTGAGGTATTTGGCATTGTTAAGTAAATATCTAGCACAGGTATCCACGGGTTTACGTTCTTGGGGGGTGAGTGTGGGTAAAGTCGCACTCCGGCGCATACCTGGGGCAACTGAACTTGATTTACCTTCAAGGATAAGCTGTAAACGTTTGCTCAACCAAGCTTCTGCCTGTGTTGAACTCTGAGAAGAAAAGACAAATGCAGCTTTCCACAAATACTCAATCACATGGATAATATCCCTGTCTTAGTCCATGAGAGAGAATATTGCTGTGCTGGTAGATTAAACTCCCCATCCAAAGGAAATAGCGCATTTATATTTCTTCCTCCATAACCGATTATATTGGCGATTACTGTGCCAAATAATGTGGTCAATTTCCGCGACAATTTTTTCTTGTGTGTTCTGTTTACTGAGTCTGTGGCTGCACACTCTCCCTCTATTTCATCTTGAGTGCGTTTATCAAAATATCTTTGTTTGTAACAACCGTCTCAATCATTCGTATCCATTCTCAAGAAACTTACTCTCTATCTGGGAGTGTTCTAACCAACAAATGCTGTCTGAGTCTAACCAACTAACTATCTGTTCAAATAGTTCTCGTGCTTGTGACCAAAACATACCTTGATTTGATGTAGATCCTTGCATAGGGTGTGGAACTGTTCCTGTTTTTTCACTTTTTACAAGCCAATTCCATCAAGTACATTTTTGGCTGTCAGTACTACTGTGGTTGACTTGTCATTTATTATTCTTATATCATACTCCGTACTACCAAAAGAGTCGCACCCTAATAATTTTTGATTGGAGCCAATTGTGATGGTTCTCTGATTCGTGTCTTTCTGCTAACCGAAAGTATCACAAACCGATGTAAAAAAGTAACACTCCTTGGCGTAATACATGGGAGGATAAAGGTACGGGAGCGTGAGAAGGGAAGGAGAAGTTATAGTTTTTCCCACTATGCCATTTATTCACTACGATGTTATCAATTTCTTCTTGCCAAAATTGGAAACTACGCTGAAAATAAATATTAGCTTCTTCAATGCGAACGCTAATATATTTATCTAAACCAAATACAAATTCTAAGTCAGCGTTTAAATGGGGTTCTAAGTTAATTACCCTACTATTTAACTCTCGAATAGCACAAGAAAATTCATCACTTCCACATCGCCATAATTGCTCCCCGCGATCGATAAATAGATAATCCGGTAGTGAACGCCCAGAAGGTAAGTTTCTAATTCCCACCCGATCCAAGTTATCCAGAATTACTACCAAACCCCTCTGACCCTTGGCTTTCAAGTCAGTCTTAGCCTTCGCCAAAAGCTCCTGATTTATGGACTTGAGTCGATTCTCCGTCCTGGTTTCTAAATAATCCCGAAAGGGTCGCCGTAACTGTACACTTTCCTTTGTTTTCGCCGTAATTTTAGCAATCCCCACAGACAATTTTGCACCCACATCCAAATCCATGGGAGTTTGCAAAAAATCCTTAATTTATGTAAACAAATTACTGAAATAACCAGGGTGTAAACGGATTTTAATCACCTCCGAATTTTCAGTGACCTGTCCCGCGATCGCTAGGAAAATATCAGTTACATCTATATACACCATCTCCAACACATGGGTGGACTCGAAATACACCACATGAAACTGTTTTTGTTCCAACTCAGCCTTCAACCGTAGCAACTCCGCAGACTTGCCACAGCCGATATGCCCCGTAAACAATTGACAGGTGGGTGTCTCCAGTGAAATACTAGTAATAGTACGTTGCAGAGCCTCAATCATCTTGCCACCCCCCACTGAAGCAAAATCAATATAAGATCGGCGATGAGCGGCAGCATGTAATGCCATCATTAAAGGTCTGCTAGGATTACATGCTTGATAAAATCGTTCTAAATCTAAGAACATTTTTAATCCATATTGTGCGGGGAAATTTGCAGACTATCAATAAATCAACAACTATATTGTTATTAATATATTTGTTTGTAATTACGAGTTTGTGTACTTCACTCCAAATACAGAATAAGTTAGTATATTTTCGGGCATTTTTTCATCATCCCTGTATGATAAATAGCTAACTATCTGGTGGTAAACTTAGTAAGTTATTTGTAACTTCAATATCCGGGATTATCCATGATTCCATATGGATTTAGTCAATCAAAATATATTTCCTGGTTAGGATTTATTAAATTACTGTTGTATAAAAACGTGATTAATTCCATAAAGACTCAAGCTAAATCCATCTGTGACTGAGCTGAGTGGATTCTGACATCGTGGGGCGACTACGTCTAGCAAGCGGTAAAAGGGAAAATAGAATGGTAATCTTAACTTATGCCTTCATGGACTGGGAAGATTTATATTTTGATTCAGGTGATTAATTTTTATCAAAAAAATAATCGGAGATAAGAGAAAACTAAGTTTTTAACTAGAAGTTTATATAAAAGAATATATCGCTTGGCTCAGCAACCGTCAAGAGAAAAACGTCCTCATTATCTTGGTAACTACCATATATAGTTTGTACTAGTAACTCCTGCAATTACCTATTTTCAAAAACTTATAAGCATCATCATTACGAGCTGATATTAACGAGCTAGATAAACTATTCGTAATTTGAGCTTGTTGAGCGTTCGCATTTATCCAGTTATGCCTTAAGATTTGAGTACAGAAAAAAAAACTGTTAGCAACACTAAGTATTAATATAGGTAAAGTTAACCATCCTCCATCAGTTTTAGCATTCATTGCTCATAGCTCCTGTCATTTCAGTTATCAGTTATCAGTTACCCCGTCGATGAATCCGAGGACTTTTAGCCCGTCTATGTTTTGGTCAGTAGTGCTATGTCTTATTCGGACTGAAGGATTAAGAATATTGAAATATGGAAACTGCTTAACTCCATCCTAGAAAAAGGTAGATCAGCTTGCCATAGACATTTTTGCTCTAATAAACGATGCAGTAAAATTCACTGGCAACCGGAAAAATATAGTTACTTAAGCGAAAAACTCCCCCTCCGTTGCCCATAAAGATAAAATAGTCATCAGAAGTAATGCCTAGTAGCTGAACCATGCCACCTTCACAAGACATAGACACGGTAATCGATCTCGAAGCAGATAGCTATTTACCAGATGATGAACCCCTGGATGATTTACCAGGTGAGGTAGAAATGTCCCTGTTTGAGCATTTAGAAGAACTGCGGATGCGGATTTTTTATGCTCTAATTGCCGTAATTGTAGCTGCCATTGGCTGTTTTCTTGCGGTTAAACCCATTGTGCAGTTATTGGAAGCACCAGCAAAAGGAGTTAAATTTCTTCAACTCGCACCAGGGGAATATTTCTTTGTTTCTGTTCAAGTAGCTGGATATAGCGGGTTACTAATTTCTAGCCCCTTCATTTTGTATCAAATTATCCAATTTGTTCTACCTGGATTAACCCGTCGGGAGCGTCGCTTTTTAGCACCAATTGTCTTAGGTTCTAGTGTGCTATTTTTTGCTGGTTTAGTATTTGCCTACTTATTACTGATTCCTGCTGCTTTAAACTTTTTCATCAATTATGGTGCAGAGGTAGTAGATCAATTATGGTCTATTGATAAGTACTTTAAATTTGTCTTGCTGTTGCTATTTAGTACTGCTTTAGCCTTTCAAATTCCTGTAATTCAGCTATTATTAGGTTCCCTGGGTATAGTTTCCTCCCAAACCATGATTTCTGGTTGGCGTTACGTGATTTTAGCCGCAGTAGTTTTAGGAGCTATACTTACTCCATCCACTGATCCTCTCACCCAAAGTTTATTAGCAGGAGCAGTTTTAGGACTGTACTTTGGTGGTATTGGTTTAGTGAAGTTACTCGGTAAATAGGGAATTGATATTCTGTACTTGGGGCAAGGATTTAGCATTGCTAAATCCTTACAGCATAAATGTTCCCAGGTAACCTATAGTTTGCGGTCGCAATTTTACAAGGACATAAATCTTTTTGTATAAGTATTTATTCTTAACTAGATTCATTTTCTGTCAATCGACAACGATTTTCAGTATTACAGCCTAGGTGAGAGGTACGTTGTTGGAGGATAATATCTAAGTTTGGTCGTCCTGTCAGAGGTAGTCGCCAATCTGCCCAAATACTGTATAAAGCATCTGCAAGTGCACTAATTATTGGTAATTTGGTAACGGCGTAAAGCCAACCCATTCCCAGTTCTTCGTATACCCGTCGAAAAACCTCAACATTTTTGATTACACTTCCATCAAGTAAAACCGCATGAATCCGCCCCATTGCAGTTTTAAAATCAATACCACCATTATTTTCACCTTGGTAGTCATCGGCTGCAATATCTACAAACGCTACTATTCCTCTACCAGCATCCCGCTTCTGCAAAAATTTGACTTCCCGCAGACATAAAGGACATTCTCCATCGTAAAGTAGTTTGATTTTCCAAGATTGGCTATTGTCTGAAAGCATAATATATGTTTTTTAATAAAAGTTTACAATAATTATAATTGATGACTGTGGGTAACGTATTGAATTCAGGAAGTGATAATAAGCTGGAAATGAAGCGGGGCTTGGACATGGGACCATCCCAAATATTTAAATTTGTAGTGCGGAGAGAAGCGCGTTGCAATGAGGTAGTAATGTAGATATTAGGTATCTAATCAGAAATTAGGCGTTGCGTAAGTGCGGGATGAATTAGGGTTTGAAACCATTGATAAATCGTTGAAAATTTAGTGAAATCATCCCGCACTTATGCAACGCCAGAAATTACTATAGGGCGATCGTAATCAAACCCTACATTAAGTTTTTTTCAGGGAAAGAGTATGGGGATACCAAGAAATAAATTCTCCCATTTTGTCGTCAAAACGATTTTCCTGCTTCCTACTCTCTATCCCGGTATTTCTAGAAAATGATTATTTTTTGTATTTGGAAATCCTCACAAGATGATGCTATTCCAGGAAAAACAAAGGATTGCTCATATTTTCAGCAAAACCTAGAATACCGCGATCGCGATGTTCGTAAATTAAATTTCCCTGGGTATCAAATAAAAATGTTCCTCCTCTTTGTGTCAAATAAGATGCATTGGGCACGTAGGTATTCCAGTTACTCAATACCTGGGTCATATTTTGCAAACGTAGGGTTGCCAGTTCAAAGGGACGCTGAAACCCTTTACCACCAGCTAAATTAAAAAATGAACCCTTCATTGCAGGGAGAGGAGTACCATCCACAATTTCCTCATCACCAATTAATTGTGGTGCTTTTTTATCCCCTTTGTAACCCCGAAAAACCTCCTTCAGAGTTCCCGGACTACCAATGCCAGCGCACATAATCAGAAAATTCAACCAAGCTTTCTGTGAGGCTGACAGCAGAGGAAATTGAATCGATAAACCACCATACAGCCCTAAATCAGAGTGAATTTCGGCCTTTTCATCTACAAACAGACATTCTGGAGCAAATCCCGTATATTTACAAAACTTAATTCCAGAATTGCGATCACCAATTCCAATGGCACGGATTGCAATTCCCTTATCAGAGAGCTTTTCTTTTTCTCTTTGCAGCCACCAAGCATATTCTAGATTATCAAAATCTCCTAACTGCGACCAAATCAGTATGAGCAACTGGGAAGCATTAGAGCAACCATCTAATAATGGTTTCATCTCCCCATCGCTGACTCGCAAGCGTTGAGTTTGAGTCAAAATAGAATAAATATCTGGAGAGTTAGAGATTGTTTGAGTATTCATAACCGGGAGATTAACAGCCTTCACAATTTGATCGTACCGCGAGCTATCAGTTGAAACCACAATTAATCAAGAGTACACACCAAGCATGAATAAACACTGATTAACCATACTCCCATTCATCAATCCAAAATCCAAAATCTAAAATCCAAAATTACCACTCCTGTAGCGGTAAAATAATTCTAATTTGCGTAGCTTCAAGATCAAAACTATGACCATGCATCCCGCACTTATCAGTGCATTTAATAACCGCCAAGTTCTGAAAGTTATCAGTGGCTTGAACAATTTCGATGCTCAAAGTGTCGCTGCTACTATTAACGCTGCACATCACGGTGGCGCGACTTTTATTGATATTGCTGTGGAACCAGCCTTAGTAAAATTAGCAAAAAGCTTGACTAATCTCCCTGTCTGTGTATCTGCCGTAGAGCCCGAAAAATTCTTACCTGCGGTAGCAGCTGGTGCAGACTTAATTGAAATCGGTAACTTTGATAGCTTTTATGCTCAAGGACGTAAATTTGAATCAGATGAGGTTTTAGCCTTAACAAAGCAAACCCGCGCTTTATTCTCAGATATTTGCCTGTCTGTTACCGTTCCTCATATTCTCAGCTTAGACAAGCAAGTACAACTAGGAGAAGAATTAGTTAAAGCTGGTGCAGACATTATTCAAACTGAAGGTGGTACTAGCAGCCAGCCTACCCACTCCGGAACTTTGGGTTTAATAGAAAAAGCATCTCCCACCTTAGCCGCAGCTTACGAAATAAGCCATGCTCTTTGTATTCCAGTATTATGTGCTTCCGGTATTTCTAATGTTACCGCACCATTAGCGATAGCAGCTGGCGCAACTGGTGTGGGTGTGGGTTCTGCCATTAACCAACTCAACAGTGAAGTAGCCATGATTGCAGCAGTACGTAGTTTAACAGAAGCGATCGCAACTGCTCATAAATCTAATATCACCGCTTAGGAAAAAACTAGGTAAGTAATTATTACTTGAGTAGTTAGATAGTTAGATCCCTGATAAAAAAAAATTAGGGATCTATACTTTGAGAAAGTAAGCATCAAAACACTAGGTTATGACGACTAAACATTTAGAATACTCCTTAATCAACAGTCAGGGAACGGGGAGGTAGAATAAAAAGACTGTGAAGTATAGATGTTAAAAAATGTTTTGGGCTGATAAAATCGCTGCTGATGCAAAAGGTCACGAAATAGTTAATGATTCAAAAACCCCGTCAGGAAGAGTACACGTAGGATCGTTACGGGGTGTCGTTATCCATGATGTTATTTACCGTGCCTTGAAACACGCAGGTAAGCCCGTAAAGTTTTTGTATGGTGTTGATGATTACGATGCACTTGATACCGTTCCGAAGTATTTAGATAGGGAAAAATTTTCCCCCTATCTTGGTTATCCGTTGTGCAATACACCTTCCCCAGAAGATACAGCCAGTGATTATGCTAAATACTTCATGAGTGAGTTTCTAGAAGTATTCGAGTATTTAGGTGTCAAACCAGAGGTTTATTATCTACGGGATTTATATCGTTCTGGCAAACTCAATAAATATATTGAGACCTTTCTCCAAAATGCTCACCTCGTCCGCGAAGCTTATAAAGAGGTAAGCAAAGCTGAACGTCCCGACAACTGGTATCCGTTTCAAATTGTGTGTGAAAAGTGCGGTAAAATCGCCACTACAGTTGTGACAGATTACAAGGGCTCTGAAGTTTTTTATACCTGTAAACCAGATGCTGCTAACTGGGTAGCAGGTTGCGGACATTCCGGTTGGGTTTCCCCCTTTGATGGTAATGGGAAATTACCATGGAAAGTGGAATGGGTTGCTAAATGGGATGTATTGGGTGTAACCATTGAAATGGCTGGTAAGGATCACTCCCAGAAAGGTGGCTCCCGAGATGTAGCAAATGCTATCTGTCGTAAGGTGTTAAAAAAACAACCACCATTCCATTCTCCCTACGAATTTATTCTAGTAAATGGCACAAAAATGAGTTCCTCCAAGGGTGTGGGTTCCAGTGCTAAAGAAATTGCCGAATTACTTCCCCCGGAATTATTACGTTTTTTGATGTTGCGTACCCAACCGCGAACAGTAATTAACTTTGCTCCCAACTATGAGACTATCACCAGATTGTTAAGAGACTACGATACATTAATTGATAAGTATGCAGATAATCCTGATGAAGCGACAGGGGAAGATGGTAAATTGAGAAAGGATTTCATGCCTTTGTTTTATGCCCAAATTGGCGATGAAGTTAAGGCTTATAATTCCTTTGATTTCAGTACCCTAATTTCCCTATTACAAATTCCTCACCTGGATATAAAAGAAGAAATCGCCAAGCGTAGTTCACAGCCATTAACTGAGTTTGATTGGCAAATCATTAATCAACGAATTGCTGCTGCTCAAAAATGGTTACAAGACTATGCAGATGAGGAAGAAAAACTAGTAATTTATTTAGATCAAGTTCCAGAAAAAGCAGGTTATTTATCACCTGAACAAATTACCTATCTGGAAAAATTAGCAGAGAATCTAGAACAATTATCGAATTGGGAAGGCGAAGAATTACAAACCACAATCTTTTCTACTTCCAAAGAGTTAGAAATTAAACCTGCTGGTGCTTTTCAGTCCATATACCTGTCTTTTGTAGGTAAAGAAAGAGGACCTAAAGCTGGTTCCTTGCTATCTTATCTAGATAAATCTTTTGTGATTTCTCGTATCCAAGATGTAATTGAAATGAATAAATCTAAAATTTGATTTAGCTGAAGCAAAAAAAGAGACTTTACAAAAACCTGAGTTCGGGATAACCAGAAACCCTCATTAAGCTGTTGCTTGATTCTGGAATATATCAATATGTTGGTTTCGTTTCAGCCATTCAAGGTTAAATAAATTCTCTTAACCCCGGAACATCTTAATTTTTCAGAAATATATGGCTAGTGGGAGCATCTTGCTCCCACTAGCCATATAAAATGGTCAATACGTCGGCGTGACTTCGGATGAACGCTGCTCACACTACAACAAATTTAAAGATTTGGGATACTAGCCTTAACCTAAACAAACTTTAAAAAGTATACCTGTACTGACAAATCACACCCATGTAAACAGGGAGGGAGCCAAACGCTCCCATTACACCTCATGCATAACTTATGAATTCTATATATCTTTCTACTCTCTATGCCTATGTACTTGTACGTGAGACATCCCCAAAATCAACACCACCCCACCAGAAACCAACAACACAGGAGTTAACCAATCACCCCACCGCACATATAAGGTTTGGGTTTGCCGCTTATAAATAGTCTCCGCCTTAATCTCATAAGTATTGTGTCCCGATATCCACAGAGTTTCACCATGGGGGTTAACAAACGCCGAATACCCAGTATTGGTAGCCCTTACAGCCCATCTATCCGTCTCGATCGCACGCATGATATCCTGGGCATGGTGTTGGGCTGGCATGGCAGCACTGTAATGAGCATCGTTGGAAGGACTGAGGATAAATTGTCCCCCCGCCGCAGCTTGGCGACGAAATCTCTCGGAAAAAGCAGATTCATAACAAATTGTCACAATTGCTCTCCCAAAAGGAGTATCAAATACCTGATTTTTCGCACCGTGGACTTGATTTTCCTTCAAGGGTGACAACCTACTAATCACACCACCTAAAATTTCTTTGAAAGGAACATACTCCCCAATAGGTACTAACTTCGCTTTATCGTAGCGGCTGAAAATTTCCCCTTCGCCAGTCACAGTAAATACGCTATTGGTATACTCACCATCTTTATGGCGTGCAAAACCTCCAATCCAAGCTACTACCCCTTTGTCTTTCACTGCTGCTACCAAAGGACTAGCCATAATTCGTTCTTGAAAAAAAGGTAAAGCCCCCTCTGGAGTTAATACCGCTTTTACACCTTGTTCCACCAAGTCTAAATATCCCCTAGTGTAACCCGCGATCGCTTTTCGTAAGCCTTCTGGATACAACTTAATGGTGTTGGGAATATTACCTTGTACTATCCCCAATTTTAAAGTTGTGGTTGTTGATTGATTTAGGGGAATACTGTATAAACTCCAACCAATTATATGAATAACCAAAAATAGAACAAAAGGTAGTAAATAAGGATTAATGCGTACAACAGTTCCTAATTTCACTCTCGTAACTTGTCCACAATTCTCCCCTGCTCCCCTTATCCTCTGCTCCCCTAAACTCTTATAGGCTTCAGCAATCAAACCATTCACTGCTACAATTGCCGCCGTTACCATACTAGGACCTGAAAGTTGACCTATATGTAAAATTACTAAATTATGGGGACTTTGGGTGTAAGAAAGGGAAGTCCACCATAAAGGGCCAGCACTCCAAATTGCTTCTAAACCACACCACAATGCTGTACCCACAATAACGCGAGACAGGGTATTAAGTTTATTTGTCAGCGAAAATACGCCCATCCCCCACAGTGCTACTAACACCGCTCCCCACATGGTGATAAATGTCCAGCAAAATAGGGCAATCCCCAAACTAGCCAACCAAGGAACACCCATCCAAGTCATGGGGTGAATGCCGGTAATCCAAGATAGGGCTGTACCATGATAACCAATACCCCAAGCAAGGGATACTAGAGAAAGATGAAGGTATAATCTTTTTCTTGGTTTATCATCAAAAACTATGAGCCATAGAGGTACTAGGGCAAACCAGGCTAAGAACCAAGCACCAACTGGAGCGACAGTTGTCCCCATTAAAATACCACTGAGGAAGGCTGTAAGTAGCTTGGAGTTAAAAGTTTTAGATTGTAAGAAAGTTGATAACTTCATTAGCCATGGTTTCAACAAAAGTGAAGGTTTAGAGGGTAAGGGAAAATCTCTTTTATGTCCTAAGAAGTAGAGGAAGAGGGGGAGGAATTTGTGTCAATTTACCGTGGAATCCCTATCTCACAAGGAAACTAATTTCCGGCGTTGCTGAATCAGGGGATGATTTCACTAAATTTTCAACGATTTCTCAATAGTTTCAAACGCTAATTCATCCCGCACTTATGCAACGCCATTTCCTTGCGAATAAACAGAGTTATCTTAAAAATGACTAAATAACTAGGTTTTCTTCAGTCTACTTGAGTAGGATTGAACTGCTGGGTAGAAAAGCCAACAGATAAGCTATCTGTTGGTTAGATAAGGGACTGGCAATCTAAGAATCTACCCTTTCCCGTATGCGGTGAGTATGGGGTAACTCAATACAAATCCTGGCTTCTACTGCATTACCCTTTCCCATTTTCCCGTAGAATACTACAGTTCAGACTCTTCCCCATCTTCCCCAGTATCTGGAGGAACGATTGCAACTCCGGTAATGGCATCATCTTCATCTAGACGTTGTACCCTCACCCCAGTGGCAGAACGGGATTGAATGGAAATAGCATCCACTGCTTGACGAATAATGATACCGCGATTGGTTACCATCATAATTTCGTCTTCACTATTAACAATCTGCAACGTAGCTAGCTTATCTTTGGTTTTACGATTCTTGAATTTAGTCGCCATTAAACCTTGTCCAGCCCTGTTTTGTAACCGGAATTGGGGAACAGGAACTCGCTTACCGTAACCACCATTGGTAATTACCAGTACCCAGGGGCCAGGGATATTACCATCAGGCACTTCCAGGGTTTCCTCATTGCCGACATCCTCTGTTTCCACCTCTTCACTTTCACTATCTAGGGCTGTAGCAATAGTGGCAATGATAGCCGCAGGAATAATATCCATACCCACTAATTGATCGCCTTTCTTCAATTTCATCGCCCTTACTCCCCTGGTTGCTCTCCCCAAGGGTCTTAATTGCTCGTGGCTACAACGGAAGTGAATCGCCATGCCATCGCAAGAACCAACAATAATAGAATCTTCTCCTTTTGCCCTTCTCACCCACCGCAGTTGATCCCCTTCCTCTAGGGAAATGGCAATTAAACCATTGGCGCGAATGTTACTAAATGCAGCCAGGGAAGTTTTTTTAATGTTACCTCCTTGCGTCAACATCACTAGATACTCATCGTCACTAAATTCAGTGACCGGGACGATGGAAGTAATCTTCTCCTCCTTAGGAATGGGCAGCATTTGTACAATGGGTGTACCCCTACTTGTGCGAGAACCCATGGGAATTTGATAAGCTTTGAGACAGTAAACTACACCGCGATCGCTAAAGAAGAGTACGCTGTCATGATCGCAACAACTTAAGAAATGCTCTACTGTGTCATCATCTTTCACCTTAGCAGCGGCTTTACCCCTGGTTGCCCTACTTTGGGCTTCAAAGGTATTCACGGGCATCCGTTTGATATAGCCTTGTTCGGTAAGCAGAATAATTGCTTTTTCATTGGCAATTAAATCAATGTCACCAATATCACCTTCTGCAGGGGTAATTACCGTACGTCTTGGTGTAGCATGGGTAGCTTTGATTTGGGTAACTTCTGTATCAATAATTTCTAGAATTCTTTCTCGCCGTGCCAAAATATCCTGCAAGTCGGCAATTTGCTCTTGTAATGCTTCGTGTTCCTTCCGAATTTTATCCGCTTCTAAGGCTGTTAACCGTCGCAATTGCATTTGTAAAATTGCGTCAGCTTGAGCTTCCGACAAACCATAGGTGGTAATTAATTCTCCCTTTGCTGTGGGTGTGTCAGCCGCATGGCGAATTAAGGCAATGATTGCATCTAACTGGGATAAGGCAATTAACAAACCCTGTAATAAATGGTCTCTTTCCTCTGCCTTTCGCAATTCATACTGGGTTCTTCTGGTAATTGCTTCTACCCGGAAATCCAGAAAAACTTGCAAGAACTGCCTTAAAGTAAGTACCTGGGGTTCCCCATTCACCAGTGCCAGCATATTGGCACCAAAGTTTGTTTGTATTGGTGTTTGCTTATATAGGTTATTTAATACTACCCGGGGATAGGCATCGCGTTTGAGTTCAATCACAATCCGCATCCCATCGCGATCGCTTTCATCCCGGATATCTGCGATACCTTCAATTCTTTTATCGTTCACTAATTCGGCTATTTTCTCAATCAGAGCCGCTTTATTAGTTTGATAAGGTAATTCTGTAACAATAATTGCTTCCCGATCCGGTCTACCCCTTTGTTCAATGGTTTCAATATTTGCCACACCCCGCATGGTAATAGAACCCCGTCCGGTGGTATAAGCCTCTCTAATAGCTGCAGTTCCCAGAATTTGCCCCCCGGTAGGAAAATCCGGTCCATGGACATATTGCATTAATTCCTGATTGGTAATTTGCGAGTTGTGAATCATTGCCACAACACCGTCAATTAATTCACCCAGGTTATGGGGGGGGATATTAGTTGCCATTCCCACAGCAATGCCAGAAGAGCCATTCAGCAATAACTGTGGTATCCTCGCTGGCATTACCGTTGGTTCTTGCTGAGAACCGTCAAAATTATCAATAAAATCTACGGTTTCCGATTCAATATCTTGTAGGAGGGCTGCACTAGTCAAAGCTTGTAGGCGACATTCCGTATAACGCATTGCTGCAGGAGGATCATTATCAACAGAACCAAAGTTTCCATGCCCTGAAATCAAAGGGGATCTCATGGAAAAGTCCTGTGCCATCCGCACCAATGCATCGTACACCGCCGTATCACCATGGGGGTGATATTTACCTAATACTTCCCCTACTACACGGGCACATTTCCTAAAGGGTCGGTCTGCGGTCAACCCCAATTCATGCATAGCGTACAAAATACGACGATGCACAGGTTTAAGACCATCCCTGGCATCTGGTAACGCCCGACCTACAATGACGCTCATCGCATACTCCAGGTAAGACCTGGACATTTCATTTCGTAGATCCGTGGGGATGATCCTCTCCTGGGAGGTTGTCATAACCGTAAAAACTCCAAAATATAGTTATCTTTTACCCTAAAATTTGGTGAGGGCAAAATTATTCTCAACTCAGCTGGAAGGGCTGTTATAATTTGATACAATTTTAACACAATTGTTGCTTTTTGTTGTAAAATATATATATTCAAAAAACAAAATCAAAATCTATAAAATAACTGTTACCATCCTATATCTTAAATATTTTTAATATATAGGTAATAAGCAAGATAAAGATTGACTCTCTCAATAATACTTTTTAGTTGCTTTTGTTTATAAAATATTTGTTCAATATCTTGTCTTGATAATGTTTAAATTCTAAGAATTTATAACCTTGCCAACAAGCAAAAATGCATTTTTTTTAGTCAGCTAAAGCCTGGAGAAAATGAGTCTTATCACAATACCGAAAATAGCAATAATCAACTATAATAATGTCGATTGATTCATCAATAATAATTATCTCAAATAGTGTTGGTAGTTATTGTATCTCCGTTGTACCCTGTTTGTCTGACTCTTTGTGACACTAGCAATATTATGCCTAGTTTTGTATATCAAGTTATAGTGTTATTTATAAATTAAAATTAAACCACTATATAGCATTTTATGCTCTGTTTAATTACACACATAAAGACCTCACTAAGCTAAGAAAAACTATATAATAGAAGCGACTGATATATGCAAATATAAAGATATAAAAACTAAGCCAAAACAATATGCCTGAAACTATTTAATTAACAATAGTCAAAAATATATTTTAAAGAAAAATACAACACGTAATGAACTAGTCGTTAATGACGTGTCAAAAAAATTTTGATTTGGGATTAGACTCAAAAGGGAAACCTAACGCACTTTTGATAACTCTTAGTTGGTTTAGGGAATCCAGCCTAAGCCTGTTTTGCTATTTAGTTGTAAATAGTGAACATTAATACTTAGCCCAAAAAGATTGAAACTATTCATCTTCTGGGAAAGTCTTGACACTTGCGTTGAAATCAAGAACTGTTCTAATTCTAATTGACTTCCCATTTTGATTAGGAGAAACAAAATGGGAAGTCAATTAAAGGAAGCCCTGAACGATCTACATAATCCCTTGCGGCTTTATTTAAAGGCTCAATCCGTTCAATTGTCCCATCTGCACCCACAAGTAAACTGTATTCTAGGGCTGTGGTTAAACTATTGGGTGGTTGCCAGCGTTTTGTGATAAAACTACGGGCTTCTGCCACTTGAAATGTATCAAATAATGTAGTTGTAGCTGTTTTTTGAGAAGATAGATTGCGACCTTGTCGTAATCTATTCACAGCTGAATTAGAAGCATTTTTCTCTTTATCTTTGGTAGCAGGAGATTTAGAGGTAAGATTAATTATAGCTCTAGTTATAGATGTTTGTGGTGGTGTTGGCGGCTGATTAAATGTACTTTTTCTACTGCTGATAATGCTATTTATTTTACTGGTACTGGTATTTAAATTTGGTTGCTTATTTTGAGAGGAGGATGCAATTCTAGTTCTGGCAGAGTTAGGTTTATTTGTTGGAACCTGGGCACTATTCCCTGGTGTAGGAATTGCCACTTGACCTTGGGGTGGTAAGTTGGTTGTAGGTAATCCTAATTGTGGATTTGCCGGAACTTGTACAGCAGAGTTATATTTAGGTAATGTTGAGGTAGAAACAGATGGATTAGGAGATTGGGGGGTGATAGAGCTTAACCCTGGTAATAAGCTGTCAGAAGAAGCAAGCCCTGGATTGGGACTAACAGATAATTGAAGAGAAGGGGTTGGTTGGAGATAAATTTTTTCCTCTGTATCCGCAGCTATTTCCTGCGCTGTTTGGGTTTTTTGTTGATTGCGAGCAAGTTGCATGGTTAAGGGAGTTAAACCTGCTGCGAACCCTAATACAACTGCAACTGTTGCCCATTTGGGAAAGTTGAGAACTTTTTGTTCAGAAAGGTTTGGCAGAGCTACAACATCCGTGGAATATTCATCTAGGGCGTTAGCTAAATCAAATAATTGTAGGGTACTGAGATTTATTACAGGGGTAGATGCTTGATTCGCAAGAGAACCAAGGAATAGGTTATGGGTTAAATTATCGCTTGGTTTTAAATGTATGTTCCCAGAAGGAATTTGATTATTTAAAAACGTAAATTTATGATTGGTTTGTTGTAATGTTTGTTGTTCATCACTGGTTGGCAATTTCTGAGATGTTTCAGATAAGGAATCTTGAGCACCACAGGCATTAAACCAAAAATTATCAGATGATTTTTGTAAATGCTCCTGTACGTAATTTGTCACCGCTGTATACAAGGCTTCCAACTGCTCGCGATTGCCACGCAGAAATTGCTTTGCTGCTTCTGGTTGCTGTGGATCATCGAGACATAGCTCGAAGCTAATCTGCTTGAGGACTGATTTCCCCATCCAACGGGACAAAGGTGAATTTTGCGCCCATACTTCTAGGGTACAGGTTGGCGGTGTGTACCGACGGATAACAGAATTTGATAGAGCCATGGCAGAAAGTACAAAAGGAATAATCGGGAATTTCTAATTGACGGTTACTTGGATTTAGTTTGATAAGCGTCTGTAATTTGGAATTACGGGGGATATATATTTCCCGCTCCTACTCTAAATTTCCATGTTTGTGGAACGATCTATAAGAGCTAAGCAAAGACGACGATATCCATTAGGACTGCTGTAAAAAAGCAAGTCAATCAATAATTTCAATGCAAGATTGGTTAGCTCATCGGTGGAAATTTTCCCATCCTCTTCCATCCGCTGTTGGTAGGTATTGCAGAAAGCATCGATGTAGTCCCCTAGCAAAGCTGCATGGTGGGGTTCACGGTTTGTTGCTGCCATTTGTTCCAATAGGCTAACAGCACGAGGAATTAGTTCTTGATGCTGTTTTGCCACATAACAAATAATCAGAACTAAGGATTGTGCTTCTTCTACATCTAGCTTTTTCCGCCCTCCCTGTCCTTTTCTCAGAGGATTAGACTGGCGTAGCCGCCATAACGCCACACGCTCAGGCACTCTGGACTCTAGATTAAGATTGGTAGCAGCTGAGACCATTGCCTCTGAGCCACTACCTGTTAGTGTTTATAGTGCCAAAAGAACTAAATCTAGCTGGGTTTTGAGATTATCCCACTGAACAGAATTTGGAGTACCGAGTTTTGTGAGATCCTGCCATTGGGTATTGGGAGTAGATGAATGGGCGGCAGAGTGCATAGCTTTTAGCATAGACGATCAGGCTGGTACGGATTGTTGCTGTTACCCATTTTGAAACCAGACTATTAAAAGTTTGGCTTGGTTTCCAAAACCTTAGTTAAGTAGCTTGATATGACAAGATATAAGCCAAACATAGGGAACACTTGTGGTATTTATCTTGTCTCTGTACAGCCGCCATAATTATTTGGAGAACAGCACTGTGGTTGGTCTTAAACTCTAAGATAAAAACCTATTTTGGCAAAATATTTGCAAAGGTCTGTATATTGGGGTTATTTTTTAAGGTTTATCTACGACCCTAGTTTAATTTGTTACTTTATTTTGTTAAGTTTGTAATCTCATATCAATATCTTACAAAGACTACGCCGTTGTTAGAAGATATCCTCAGTAAGGTTGATTGATGGTTGTTTTGTCTGCTTGTCTTCCCCTGTTCCTTTACTCCACTAGCTACTACCCTACATGAGCTATGGTGACTCCTGTACCACCTTCATTTTGTGGTGCGGCTTCGTAATGACTTACTCGGGGATGCTGACGTAAAAATTCCTGGACTCCCTGTCTTAATTTACCCGTACCATGACCGTGGATTATCCAAATTACCCCCGTACCTTCAGCGATCGCTTTATCTAAAATAATCTCGGCATCTGCTACCCGTTTCCCACGGATGTCAAATGTGTTTTTTGATGTACGTATTGATGGTGTGGGTGTAGTGTCCGTAAGCTCTTTTTCATCAGCTTTGTGCTTATTAGTATCAGTTCTACAGTTTTTTGGTTCCTTTATTAGGGGTTCTGGTTTTTTCCCATCTAGGGACTCAATATCCGCTAACTTGACTGTCATTTTCATAATCCCAAAGCGGACGTTTAATTCCCCATCTTCATTGGGTACTGCTATGACTTCGGCGGTTTGTCCGATTTGAGGAATACGGATACGCTCGCCGACTTTAGGGATAAAGCCAATTTTCTTTTTAGCTGAGGGTGGTGGGGTAAATTTTTCAGTTATTTTTTGCAGGGCATTTGTAGCTTTTTGGGCATCTTGAGCAGTGGGTGTACCTTGCTGCAAGCGGCGAATGACTTGGGCTATTTCCGCCTTAGCTTGGGCGATCGCTTTTTGAACGGCGATTTCCTGGGAAGCTCGTAATCCTTTTTCCCTTTCTTCTAGGGAGTTAGCTTTGGTATTTACCTCTTTGTATAAACGCTCCGCTTGTTTTAATAAACTTTCAGCTTCAGCGGCTTTGGTTTCTTGACTACGCCGTTGTGCCTCTAATCCAGCAATTACTTGGTTAATATCCTCTGTAATTCCACCCACCTGGGTTTTAGCTCGCTCAATTACCTCTGGTTTTAATCCCAAACGACCAGCGATAGCTAAAGCATTAGAACGTCCAGGAATGCCCCACAATAACCTATAGGTGGGGGACAGGGTGGCTTCATCAAATTCCACGGAGGCATTTTCAAACCGCTCGTCTTCATATTTGAGGGCTTTAACTTCTCCAAAGTGGGTAGTAGCCATGGTTAACTGGGCATTGTCTGCTAGATGCTGCAATAGGGCAATCGCTAAGGCACTTCCTTCGGCGGGATCAGTTCCTGATCCCACTTCATCCAATAACACCAAGGATGTAATTTCATCGGATAAAGCATCTAATATTCTACTAATACGACGAATATGTCCAGAAAAAGTAGATAAACTTTGTTGTAGGGATTGTTCATCTCCAATATCTGCTAAAACTTGGTCAAACAAAGGTATTTCTACTGGTTCATTAGCCGGGATAAATAAACCCACCTTTGCCATTAAAGCTGCTAATCCGAGGGTTTTCAGGATGACAGTTTTACCACCTGTATTGGGGCCAGTAATAGTAACCACATTGATTTCTGGCTTAATCAGTAAATCAACTGGTACAACAGCCATACCTTCCTCATGTTGTTGCTGCCATACCAAAAGAGGGTGGCGCAATCTTCTTAAGGTAATAGTTTCCTGATCTTGAGAAGCGATAAGTCTAGGGGGATTTGCCTCTAGCCACAAACTATACCTAGCCCTGCCATTAGCCATATCTAATGTAGTAGCGAACGCTAACACTTTTTCTAAGTCAGTCTTTATCTCTGCTACTTGTTCTGTCAGAGAGCGGCGAATTCGTTCTTCCTCTACCTGCTCTTGCCTAGTTAGCTGACGTAGTTGGTTACCCATAGGAACCACAGAATTTGGTTCCACGTAGAGGGTAACACCACTCGTAGATGTGTCGTGAACGATACCAGTAATCGCATCTTTGTGGGAAGCCTTTACCGGGATAACGAAGCGATCACCCCTTTGGGTAACTATCTGTTCTTGGACAGCGTTACTTTTAACCTGTAGGATATTTTGTAACTTTTGATTGATTTGACCGCGTATTCTCCGTAGATCCTGACGGATATCTCCTAACGTATGACTAGCTCTATCTGCCACCTGTCCCCGTTCATCAATACAGAGATGAATTTCCTGTTCTAGCTCCGGATAGGTGCGTAAATCAGCTATCAGTTGATTGAGAACCTCTAAATCTGGGTGGTTGTCAATTATACGTCGCAGATTGCGGACTCCAGCCAAAGTAGTAGCGATCGCTAATAGTTCTTCCCCCGTTAACATTCCTTGTAGTTCAGCCCTTTCCAAAGAATCCCCAATATCCTTAATTCCGTCAAAAGGCACACCATTTAACAGGCGACTATCAAGCTCATAAATTTCTTTAGTTTGTGATAATAAATATTCACTCTCAGCTTGGGAGAGAGGAATTTGTAGATTATGAATAGCGATCGCCCCCAGCTTAGTTGCTGCAAAAGTAGATAGGTGCTGGCAAAGGCGATGCCATTCTAATAGTTCTAAGGTTTCTGACTGAATCAAGGGTCGATTATGAATTTTAGATTTTAGATTTTAGATTTTGGATTTCGGGTTGTATGTATTATGTTATTTAGTTTAGAACATTTTCCCATTCCCTATTTCCTATTGTCCTGTTCCAATGTTCCAAAAATTATTTATACCTATAGGAAAAAGCCATCCAAATTACCCCACAATTTGATACCCTAGCTTAAACATATTTGAGAATGGATAAAAATAGGCGTGGATATTCAAATTGGTCGGGGTAAAGCGGCTCGTAGAGCCTATGGAATTGACGAAATTGCCTTAGTTCCCGGAAATAGGACACTCGATCCGAATTTAACAGATACCAAATGGAGTATAGGTAATATTGAACGGGAAATTCCCATTATTGCCAGTGCCATGGATGGAGTTGTTGATGTGGGTATGGCTGTACGTCTATCACAACTTGGAGCCCTGGGTGTACTCAATTTAGAGGGAATTCAAACTCGTTATGAAGATCCAGAGCCAATTTTAGATCGGATTGCATTCGTAGGCAAAGACGAATTTGTTGCCTTAATGCAAGAATTATATGCTACTCCAATTCAACCAGAATTAATCAAACGAAGGATTAAGGAGATTAAGCAGGGAGGGGGAATTGCCGCAGCTAGTGTAACCCCGTTAGGAGCCAGGAAATATGGTAGCGCGATCGCAGAAGCTGGATCCGACTTATTATTTGTCCAAGCAACGGTGGTTTCCACTGCTCACCTTTCACCAGAATCGGTTTTTCCCCTGGATTTAGCCTCATTTTGCCAGGAAATGCCCATGCCCGTAATCTTGGGTAATTGTGTAACTTATGAAGTGACCTTGAATTTAATGAAAGCAGGTGCAGCCGCAGTTTTAGTCGGGATTGGTCCCGGTGCAGCTTGTACCTCCCGTGGTGTACTGGGTGTAGGTGTACCCCAAGCAACTGCGATCGCAGATTGTGCCGCAGCTAGGGATGATTATTATCAAGAAACGGGTAAATATGTGCCTGTAATTGCAGATGGAGGTTTAATTACTGGTGGTGATATTTGTAAATGTATTGCCTGTGGTGCTGATGGAGTGATGATTGGTTCCCCATTTGCCAGAGCCGCAGAAGCACCAGGAAGAGGATTCCATTGGGGTATGGCAACACCAAGCCCAGTATTGCCCCGTGGAACCCGCATTAAGGTGGGCAAAACTGGTTCCTTGGAACAAATCCTTCGAGGACCAGCAGGACTTGATGACGGCACTCACAACCTCCTGGGAGCCTTAAAAACTAGCATGGGAACCCTAGGGGCGAAAGATATCAAAGAAATGCAGCAAGTTGAAGTTTTTATCGCTCCCTCTCTGCTAACCGAAGGTAAAGTTTACCAAAAAGCTCAACAACTGGGCATGGGTAAGTAGAAGAAGCAGAGGTTCAGGGTGCAGAGACCCGGTGACGCATGTGACGCGTAAGCGGCTTGTAGTAGGCTACAGTAGGCTACAGTGAATTGGTAACTGTTCACTGTAGCCTACTGTCAACTTCTTCCCTTCTAGCTCTGGGATAAAAAATTTTTTCCATAGACTTAGAGCAATAACTGGAAAAATCCCATATGTCGCCTACAATAGAAATAGCGGAGACGCATGTTTCCGTTCACTCCTCACACCACACTCCGCCCGGACTATTGTTCGGGCGGTTCCTTATATGTGTACATCAATATAAATACCTTATAAATAACTCCTACCTAGAAAATAGGGTTTAGGTATTAGCTGGTGATTTAGGGAATTTTAGAGAACAAATTATCTCAAGTTTTGGGCATCAAAATGACTGTCCTTCCCTTAGGACCTGTTTCTTTGCAAAACTACATTAAACTACATCCTTTCCCTTCCAAGCAGAGGTTTTTGCTATGGTAGAATTTTCACAAAACTTAGAAATATAACAGGCAAAGGTTTGTAGGCATGTCAGCAGCCGCACAAGTTACCGACTCTACCTTTAAACAGGAAGTATTAGAAAACGAAGTTCCTGTTTTAGTTGACTTCTGGGCGCCCTGGTGCGGTCCCTGCCGTATGGTAGCCCCAGTTGTAGATGAAATTGCTTCCCAGTATGGGGAACGGCTAAAAGTAGTCAAAGTAAATACTGATGAGAACCCTAATGTTGCTAGTCAGTATGGTATTCGTAGTATTCCGACATTAATGATTTTTAAGGGTGGTCAAAGGGTTGATATGGTAGTGGGAGCTGTTCCCAAAACCACATTAGCTAATACCATCGAAAAATACTTAGAAGAAGAATCAGCAACTTAAATTAACCAAGTCCAGCCAGATAATATTTTTATTACTCCGGCTTGAATTCAATTAAGTATCAACTCAATTAAGAGGCGAAATTTTTCGTCTCTATTTCATTATTTCATTAGATTATGTTATGTTATCTATTTAATTTTCTGGCGGTTGATGTTGATTGATATTGGTTTTGGCAAAATTTTAAAAAAAGACCTCTGGCTCAAAACCAGAGGTCTTTTTTCGGCAATTCTCGATCACCCCAAAAAATCATAATTTACACAAGTATAATCTGATAGAGCAGAGACTAATAAACAGTTAAAATTATCTGTAGTAACCTAATTTACCCAGCATCTCTTTGATTATGGCTACAACTGTTCTTATTCCTAAACGAATTGCTGCCACTGAATTTTCATGAGTATGATTCTATATGAGGAAATGATCAGTTATTCACCTACTGCAAAATCAAGAATACCTGGGATCGCAGCACAGTAAAATATTTCCTGACATTGCGTTCGCGCAAATTGTCCCTGCAATGGTTCGACATAACTGGCAATTTGGCTGTCTGCAAGCACTAGAAAAGTTTGAAACTACCATCAAAACCCTTAGTGTAAATGTATGTTGAAGCCATTATAATTGCCTTGGTAATTCAAAAAACTTGATTCTGGACAAGTATCAAAATCCTTATGGGAAAAGAGAAGTTTTTAATTCACACCAGATGTATGAAAATAAAACATTAATCAACACGTCATATTAGTTACTCCTTACCCGTAAATTTAAAATTAACAAACTATTAGGGTAATATATAGAATATTAAAAATATTTAAAATAAACAGTATCAACTTGATTTGGAAAAATCATGGTGTTATCCAAAAAGTCTTAATTAATTCTGAATTTACAAATAGCCCGATACAATTTTTTATCAATAAAATCGTAACAGAAATGGCCTCATCAGATTCTCTGGATACATTGAAGTCTCTACAAGCTGATATAGCTGAATTAATTCATCGCTTACCTAATTTAAAACACCAGCAATTCATTCAACAAGCCCTGGCGAGTATAATCCGTCTAACAAATCATGATATTGATCGCTTGGACTGGAAAATCTTATCCGGTTCCTTAGCTGATATCGAGCAGGGATTTGAATTGTTTTATACCTATCGCCATGCCCGTAAAGTAACTATTTTTGGTTCTGCAAGATTATCTCCGCAAACTCCAGAGTATAAAATGGCAGTTGAATTTGCCCAACGTGTTTCCCAGTTAGGGTTTATGGTGATGACTGGTGGTGGTGGGGGAATCATGCAAGCTGGGAATGAAGGAGCAGGAAGAGAAAATTCCTTTGGGTTGAATATTCAATTACCTTTTGAACAAGAAGCAAATCCAATTGTAGACGGCGATCCCAAGCTAATTCACTTCAAATACTTTTTTACTCGCAAATTGTTTCTGCTTAAAGAAAGTGATGCTGTTGCATTCTTTCCCGGTGGATTTGGCACTCAAGATGAAGCATTTGAATGTATGACCCTCAGCCAAACTGGTAAATTTGGTCCAGTGCCACTAGTCTTAATTGATAGACCTGGTGGAGATTATTGGCGTTGTTGGAGTGAATATATCCACAAACAACTGGTTACAACAGGCTTAGTAAGTCCAGAAGACCCCAGTTTATATACAATTACGGATAATCTTGATGTAGCTTGTAAAGCTATTACAGCCTTTTTTCAAGTCTATCACTCCAGTCGCTATGTGGGCGATCGCTTAGTTATTCGTCTAAAGACTGGGTTATCACTTGCAGAAGTAGAACAACTCAATCAGAATTTCGGCGATATCTTAGTCAAAGGTAAAATTGAAACTAGTCAGGCTTTACCCCAAGAAGTACAGGACGAAACCTTTGAATTGCCCCGTCTAGTTTTGTATTTCAATCAACGAGATTTAGGTCGTCTTTACCAGATGATTGCGGCTATTAACCAGATGGGTACTCCCTCACCAGCAGTTAAAGCTCATGCAGAACTGAAGTAAGGTGCTTCACTAACACATTAGAGTTGGCAGTAAGGATAGCCTGGAAATCAAACCAGGTGAATTGCCGGCAACTGCAAAAATAAGGATTGGGTATAAGAGATGGGTGTTAGGGAACAAACCTATTTATGATGCAATCTGCATCATAAATAGGTTTCCATCCTTTAGTTGTGGGCAAAATTGCCCATGACTATTCTAATAATTTCGTAATATGACAAAATACCACATAAGTTGCAAACCCAGCTATTAGGACATCGTAGGATAAAAATGCTCTACCTCAAAGCAATACAGTCATATCTCACTCAGAAGAAAATGGCTGTAAACAACCAAGTTAGCAATAGGTATGTTTTATTTTCACCCAACTTAACTTGGTTTGAATTATTTGTTTATGGGTGCTTTTAATAGTTTGAGAAATAGGATTACTATTTGATTGTGCTTAGCATTCCCTGTACTTGCGTAGGGGAATACACCATGCTGTAACCTTTTTGGCACGTTGGAGTAAAGTCATGCACCCTACAGATACGTAATTTTATTTAACAATCCAACCGAACTTCTATCTTGGGCAAAATAACTTAACCGTCATTGTTATAGGGTTTATATCAGCCACAAACAGAAAAAATATAGTTGGTTCCGATTTTTCTTGTTAATCTTTGGAACGGGACTGCATAGAATGCTATTCCCTATGATTAGAGCATCTTACTCATAGCACTATGCATTTAGTTTAGTTCTAAGCCAAGAAGAACCGTTATGAAATTGCAGGACTTTTAAACCTATAGGTAGTTAGTTTTTTATTTTTTACTTTTTACTTCCGCATAGCGGTATATGAGCAAACTCCACTGGCTAGAAGTTAGCGAATATGTATCTTTATATGCTGCTGCTCTGGGAACTTTAGCAGCAGCAGCGACTCAACAAGTTGTTTATGCAACTGCACCTCTAACAATGGCGATTGGATTAAATCTGGTGAATCGAGAACGTTGGAAACAATTACAGGAAAGACAACAACAGTCATCAATGTATCAATTGGATATGTTGATCGATCCCTTAAGACAGCGTTTAGATAATTTCGATCACTTGACTCAAAATTTAAAGCAAACTACCCAACAGCCACAGCAAGTAACTAGTGAGAAAAGTGTTGTACCTCCTCCAGGTATTAAACAAATGAATAGTAATATAGAGCAACAAATCGCTGCCATTCAACAACAACTTACCCAATTAGATAACTTTACTAAGCACTTAAGTAATAATACACAAAAACAATTAGATATTTTTAGGCAGCTATTAAGCTCAAACAACCAGGAAACAGGAGGAAAAACCCTCAACTTACAAGTTTTTAACCAGCGTTTTGCTCAATTGGATGCCCAGATACAACAATTAAGTGCCAGTACCCAACAGCAAATTCCAGCTCTACAACAAGGAACAAATAATATCAATATCGAAGCATTCAATCAGCGTGTTGCTCAGTTAGATGCGCGGATACAGCAGTTAAGTAGCACTACCCAACAACAAATTCAGGCTCTGCAACAGGGAACAAATAATATCAATTTGGATGCTTTTAACCAACGGGTAGGACAACTAGATGCGCGGATACAGCAGTTAAGTAGCACTACCCAACAACAAATTCAGGCTCTGCAACAAGGAGAACAAGGCTTAAATGTGGAAAATATAAACGAGCGTTTGGCACAACTGGATGCCTTGATACAACAATTAAGTAAAAACACTCAAGAGCAAATCCAATCACTCCAACAAGGAACTAGGGGACCAGATAGAACCCTTTCAGGAGAAGTTAGTCAAATTGATGACCGTATTCAAGAGCAAATAGAACCTTTAAATCAGCGAATATTACAGTTAAATACTTACATTCAACAACTAGGTACTAGCTTACAAAGACAACTTAATGAATTTAAAGCTACGATCGTACAATTCCAAAATCAAATACCAATTATCCCAACTGCACCACCACCCATTGAATCTACACAGCGATCGCAAAAAAGTACTCCACCATCAACTACTCCACCACCAGAACCCCAACCCCAGCAACCAACAACACAAACTCTTCCTCCCCAACCAACCCCAACTCCACCAGTTAACCAAAACACAAGGAATCTACAAATATTACAAGGTCATACTGAGAGAGTAATGTCAGTGGCTTTTAGCCCTGATGGCAAGGTTTTAGCTAGTGGTAGCGATGATAAAACTATTAAAATGTGGCAATTAGCTAGTTTAAATCAACAACCAATGACAATTACAGCACCAGGAAAAGTAAAGGCTGTAATTTTTAGTCCCGATGGCAAGGTGTTAGCTAGTGCTGGTGATGATAAAGCGATTAAGTTATGGGATACGGTTACAGGTACGGAAGTTTGTACTTTAACAGG
>CBZS010000054.1 GCA_000613065.1 Richelia intracellularis
AAATTCCAATGTATCTAGTAGAACAAACAATGACTGTATTTTTTACTACTTCACTTCTAATACTCTCATGTTTGTAGCGAGCGCTATTTTATTGACACTAAACACACTAAAAATTACATCATATCAGTCCTCTAGTAACAGAAATTATTGGATAAAGAACTAAGCTGAAAATAGTCATATCGATACATCAAAATGACAACTTCTCAAAAATTAGCCGATATACTTTGGTCTGCTGCTCAGAGATACTTAGCTTCTTTAACGGAGGAAGAAAGGAATCAAATTTTAAGTCGTGCAGAAAACAAATGCATTCTTCCTGCACCTTTCACTGAACAGAGTACTTCTTCCACCAATTCCTGAAAGATTGCTGTTAACTCTTCTCTGGTGGTTATTTCCCAAAAACCATCACTAGCAGTAACATCACGCAGAATTTCCCTTCTACCAGCATCTAGCGCTACCTCTAATTCTGAACTTTTGATTAAGCTTTCTAATTTTTGCTCTTTAATCCTGATTGTACTATTAAAGTCAGGGTCATTTAGTTGTTTCAATTTTAGTACTTGCTGCTGTAATTCTACAGCTTCACTTGGGATAATTTCTGTAGTTTCTATGGGTATACTATCAGCAATCTTTTCAGATTTTTGTTTTAATGCTTGAATTACTACATTAATTACATCTGCTAATCGAAAATACGTTCTCACATCACATTTTTTCGATTGATGTGGTTTAGGGTAAGCTCCTGGACATTTTAAGTGTTCGTAGGTTTTGCCATTAATTTTTGTCGATCGCTTTTCCATTGTTGAGCCGCACTTTGC
>CBZS010000055.1 GCA_000613065.1 Richelia intracellularis
GGGTACTGGGGGTCGTTTTTCGATATTGATGGCAATTCCTTGTGATTTCAACCACTGCTTTAAGGCTGGGGTACGTCGAGTTACTTCTGTATTAATACTTAAGGCTTTCCCTGCTTGAGTAATTAAACTAACTGCCTGGGGACTAAATACCTGTATTGAATCTGGCAATGGATTATTACCAGCCGCTAATTGGAATTGAGATGTCAACCAGGTAGAATTGGCATCGGATTGGGGACAGGAGGCTTGGTATGTAAAGCGGTGAGAGCTATCACAAATAAATAAGTCCCACACCACTTGTCCCTCTGTGTCTGGTTGGGAACGACGGTAGAAGTCAGCTTGCCAGGTGAGCATTAATACCAAATATCTCAAATTTGACTTTAAACCCCACCTTGCCTTCGGCCTCCCTCTCCTTGCCAAAGAGAAGGGTTGAGGGTGAGGTTTGATCTATTAATCAGAGCTAAATTATACCTTCACTTTAGCCAAGATGGCTTTCACAGAGGTAGCAATTTCAGGGACATACACCTGGGAAACGTAATCGGCAATCATGCGATCGGTATTAAACAATGGTGCATTTGTTCTAATTGATGCCTTCATCATATTTACCCAACGATGAGGTACACCATTGACATCTTGGTCATAATACATGGGAACAATTTCTTGTTCCAACAGGCCATATAAAGATTCAGAATCAATCCGATCCTGTAATTCTTGATCGCTGGTATGGGCATCTTCACCAATCGCCCAACCGTTTATTCCTGCTTGGTAGCCTTCGCACCACCAACCATCAAGGACGCTACAATTGATTCCCCCATTAAAGCAGACTTTTTGACCACTAGTACCGGACGCTTCTAGGGGACGACGGGGGTTGTTTAACCACACATCTACCCCTTGCACCAATTTTTGCCCAGTGTATATATCGTAGTCTTCAATTAATGCTACCCGACGTAATAATGCTGGATGCTTGCACCATTCTACTAGCCGTTGAATAATCCGTTTGCCTTCCTCATCAGCTGGGTGAGCTTTTCCGGCAAATACTATTTGTACAGGACGTTGAGTATTACCAAAAATCCGTAGGGACTTCTCAAAATCTTGCAGCAGCAAATATGCCCGCTTGTAGGGGGAGAAACGGCGAGCGAAACCAATAGTTAAAACATTGGGGTCTAACAAGGAATCAGTAGTGTGAATTCTATGTTCCTCCTCTCCCCTTTCCATGCGAGATTTTTTCACCTTGTACCGGGTATAAGCAATTAATCGCTCTTTCAGTATTTGATGTCTCTCCCATAACTCTTTTGCGGGAATATCATCCACTTTTGCCCACATTTGGGGATCGACGGCACGGTTTTTCCAATCTGCACCCAGATATTTATTATATAAGTCTGCCATTAAAGGAGCAGTCCAGGTGGGAGCATGGATACCGTTAGTTATATAACCAATGGGGACTTCGTTTTCTGAACACCGGGGGTATAAAACAGTCCACATCTTCCGGGAAACTTGTCCATGTAATTCGCTCACTCCATTGGATGTACGACACATCCGTAATGCCAGCACTGTCATACCAAAGGGTTCCCAGGGATCGCCCAATCTTCTAGCTCCCAAAGCCAGGAATTGTTCGCGAGACAGGTGCAATTGATGCCAGTAATGGGCAAAGAAGGAGTCCATTAAGTCGGAGGAGAAGACATCATGTCCAGCAGGAACGGGGGTGTGGGTCGTAAATACGCACTTTTGCCGCACATCGGCTTCAATGTCGTAAAACGACTTCCCTGTGCGTTCAATTTCTTGTCTGGCAACTTCCAGGGTACAGAATGCGGCATGACCCTCGTTAAGATGGTAAACAGAAGGCTCAATTCCCAAGGCTTTGAGAGCGCGAATTCCACCAATTCCCAATACTACTTCCTGGGCAATACGGGTTTCTTGGTTACCGCCATATAAGTGTCCCGTTAACCATCTATCTATGGGATCGTTATCTTCACGATCGCTATCCAGTAGGTACAAGCTTACCCTACCAACTTGCGCCCGCCAAATCTGCACTTTCACTACCCGTTGGCGAATTTCTAGTTCAGTGGTGAGGGGATTTCCATGGTTATCTTTCATTAACTCAATGGGCATTTCCCCGAAAATGTTATCGACGTAATAATCTTCTTGCCAACCTTGACGATTTAACCGTTGGCGGAAATAACCTTGGCGATACAAAAGCCCTACACCCACCATAGGTAAACCTAAATCAGATGCAGATTTGAGGTGATCCCCAGCTAAGATACCCAAGCCTCCAGAATAAATTGGTAGGGACTCATGGATACCAAATTCAGCACAGAAATAGGCAATGGGATGCTCTCTGGTGACTTGGGGCGCAACCCGACTTACCCAAGTATCTTTTGGATTCATGTAATCATCAAATTCTTTCTCCAGGGTGGCAATCTGCTTTAAATAGCTGGGATCTTCCAATAATTGGGTTAATCGTTCATATTTGGCGTTTCTTAAGATAGTTACTGGATTATGTCCGCACCTTTCCCACTCTTGGGGATCAATATTTTGGAATAAAATTGCGCGATCGCTATTCCAAGACCACCAGTAATTGTATGCTAAGTCTGCTAACCGTTGTAGGGGAGCAGGTAATTTCTGTTTTAATTCTAGTACTGGTGTATTTGCACTATTATTTGTACTCATAATCTTCTATAACTCTTGTGTAAATTATTTTTCTGGTGAACTATCTCAATATCTGTTGTGTGCGGATGTCACATGAAGGGAGAAGGAAGAGAGACGAAGGAAGAAGCTTGTACTTTTTCCAAAGTCTTTCCATCGTACATGGCAGAGCTTGTATCCTTTTCTTTCTCCTGTCGAGATTTTGAAGCTGAAAATCTGATTGTTTTTGTAGGGATTATTTTAGACCTTATGGGTAAATTTAGAGCATATTCAGAATTATGCATCTTTTCTCTATCCTATGTAACATTTATCCAAAAAAAATGTTATGAATCATTTGTTTTTTATTTATATTAATTTTATTTACATTGACAAAAGTATGATTTTTCCGGAATCTCACGGTTGCATTAATAATATAATCATTAGATTAATTTAAGATTTTTATTAGATTAATTTAAGATTTTCATGAATTTTCTCGACATGAGTTATTTTTACGGAGAAGAATTATTAAATTTTCATCATTCAAGTTAAATGAAATCACAGTTTCAATTATATTTTTAGTCATAAAATTAACAAATTTTATGACTAAAAAGAAATATGGTGCGTTCGCTGCTGGTCATCAGAAAACAGCTGAGGCTAGTATGGAAATATTGAATATGGGGGGGGGGTAATGCCTTTGATGCTGCTGTAGCAGGAGTTTTAGCTTGTTTTGTAGCTGAGCCAATGCTGACTTATCTAGCTGGGGGTGGGTTTTTACTAGCACATACAAGTAACCAGGAAAACATTTTATTTGACTTTTTTACCCAAACACCAAAATACAAAAAAGATCCCAGTGAGGTTGATTTTTATCCCGCAGATGTGAACTTTGGTGATGCAGTACAAACTTTTCACATTGGTTTCGGTTCAATGGCTCTACCGGCGAATGTTAAGGGAGTATTGGAAGTACATCAAAAACTTGGTAAATTACCGTTTAGTGTGGTTGCTGAACCTGCCATTCATTATGCTGAAAATGGTTTGGAAGTTAATTCTTTTCAGCATAATGAATGGCAGATTCTCCGAGCAAATATTTTTGCTTCGCCTGAAGCCAGAAAAATATTTGCTCCGGATGGAAGTAAAAAAAAATCCGGAGAGCTACTTGTAATGAGAGACTTGGCTGCAACTTTAAATAATTTTGTCACTCAGGGATTAGAATATTTTTATAATAATGAAATAGAAAAAATTGTCCAAGATTGTGAAAATCATGGTGGTTATTTAACAAAAGAAGATTTACATAATTATCAAGTAATTAAGAGAAAACCCTTAAAAATAAATCCCCGCGTTCGCACAATTTAAACTAATCCTTCTCCTAGCTATGGAGGAATACTAATTGCCTTTAGTTTGAGATTATTATCTCATGTTGATTTTACCAAGATTAAATTTGGCGATTGCTATCATTTACAAATGTTAGCAGAAGCGATGTATTTAACAAATCAGGCTAGAGAAAATGAATATTTACAGTTATAAAATTATAGTGACATAACTAATTCAAATTTAATAAAATATCAGCAGCAGTTTGGTAAAATTGTCAAAAAATGGGGTAGTACTACCGATATTAGTGTGGTTTATTCAGAAGGAAATGCAGCTTCCGTTACCACATCAAATGGAGAAGGTTCTGGATATACGATCCCCGGTACGGGAATTATGGTGAATAATATGTTGGGTGAGGCAGATTTAAATCCTCAGGGTTTTCATCAATGGCAGGAAAATCAACGTATTTCTTCCATGATGTCTCCTACAATTATGCTCAAAGATAATCAACCAGAAATTGTCTTAGGTTCTGGCGGTTCCAATCGGATTCGCACAGCAATTTTACAAGTAATTTCTAATTTAATTGATTGGCAAATGCCATTACTTGATGCCATTGAAAGTCCTCGGTGTCATTGGGAAAATTATCAGCTTGATATTGAGCCTCAATTTAGTTTAGATGAGTTAACAGCCTAAGAGGATGTTTTAAAAGTCGAAGTGAGTTACAAATCATGCAAGTCCCCTGACCATGATACGTATCATTGCAATCTAAATTAAAGTATCAGAAGTTTCAGGTAGCCTTTCATAGTCCTTACTTAATCTTCTACACAAATTGAGCCACCCGAAAGTTCGTTGTACAACCCAAGGTTTTGGTAAAAGGGTAAAACCCTTCTTTTCTAAGGGTCTGAGAACCACTTCCACAATCCAACGAAAAACATCGATTATCCAGTGGGCAAAATCTTCCCCCCGATATCCTCTATCCATCCATCCAGATAGTGTTCAGTCTTTTAACTTTATCTTTCATCTGATAAACCTAGAACGTGCACGTTTAGTTTAGCCCCTGCACGTTCTGGCACACTTGCAGAAGTAACCAAGACTCGCAAAACTAGCCCTAACAAGTCAACCGTAATAAATCGCTTAGGTCCATGTATTTGTTTTCCTGGGTCGAAACCAACATCCGTACAAATCATGGTTGCGGTTTCAACTGATTGGCTATCAAAGGCTGCTTCCCATGGACTTGGTTCTTGACTGGCTGCTACCCGAACCCATTGATATAGTTTGTCATGAACGAACCTGAAGCCAAGTACGGTCTTTGCCCCATCTTCTGAAATAGCCATAGACTGTAGACCAAGGTGGTAAATCTCCTGGTAATGCCCGCCATGTACATCCTTGACACAGTACATATAAAATCGCGTTTACTACTGGGTACAGACCTCTTGTACGTGGACGACCACCTGGTTTTGCCTCTGGAAACAGCTGTGGGATTAACTCCCACTGTTTCCACGTTAAATTGCTAGGATAATTCTTAGTCATTTGCTCACGGGGTGCTGTTTTCTATAATTCTCAGCATATGCCTTGTGAGCTTTTTTATGATACCTCCCACCTTTTAAAACATCCTCTTAGATCTACCTGGTGATACAGCAACTCGATTATGGAAAGATAAAAATATGTTTTTCGGTGGTGTTCATAGAGTTATGCAGACAGAATTTAATACTATGGCAGGGAAGGGAGATTCTCGTCGTAGTGGAGTCTATTTATTGTAATTTTATATATGAATGATGTGGATAATGGGTAAACATCTTATTTTATGTCTAATCAGGGCTTACTTTTATTTATTTTTAAATATATTTTTTATATATTCCACATTTATTATTCCAGCTTCCAGAGTACAGGGGCAAACACATCAAGAAAAATTAAGTCAAATTTTGCAGTTGCTAGTTCAGGGTAATAATGAAATAAATAGAGGCAATCCAACAGCAGCTTTAAAGACCTTTAAGCAAGCATTATCAGGCTTTAAACAAATTAACTATCCTGTTGGTATGGGAACTAGTCTTGTTGGTATGGGCAGAGCCTATGATGCATTGAGTAATTATTCTCAGGCATTAATATTTTATCAGCAAGGATTCCAGATTTTTCAAGATATTAATCATCAACCTGGTATCAGGGTAAGCGCATCTAATTTTGTAGTGAAAATTACAGATTGTTGTACAGAATTGTGAGGTATGTCTTGATTCTCAAGTGCGAACGCCAACGACGGGCACTTCGTGCCTAAGGGCAGGCTACGCCAACCCCCTTTGGGGGGGGGTACTGGAGGGGCATCGCCAAAAAAAGTTGACGCAACTGGGGAACGCTTCCCTAGATTCCGTGGTGCCAGGTAGGGGCATCAAGACCTTGAGTAAGGCCAATAAACACTCATACCCCCACCTGGCACTCCCCTACCCCACCCAATCTTCCCCAGTTGCTGGAACACTCGTGGGGCAAAAAAATGGAGATTTAAGTATTAAAGAAGTTAAGTCGTATGCTAAGGACGCAAAGGGTCTATCTGAACTGAACGGGTTAGTCTAATGGTATCTCTGACAAGAAGGCTTGCGCCTACGAGTTTCAAATCTTCAAAACCAAAGATTAAAAGCTCAAAAAATTTAAGTATAGCCAATGCCACTGCATTGACAGAAAAAATGTCATTAGTTTTTAGTGAGATAGAAGACCCACCTGTAGAAAGAACCCCTGTCCATTTCTTAACAGATATTTTAATCATTGGAATACTATCAGTGATTCCAGGAGGTAAGGGATGGGAGGACATGGAAAATTATGGATTGAGTAAATACGACTGGTTGGAGCAGTTTTTAGCTTTCCCAGAGGGCATCCCAAGTGCAGATACCTTTGGACGGGTGTTTGAACCCATTAACCCAAAAGTATTTGAGGGATGCTTTCGACGTTGGGTAGAATCAAGAGTTCAAGCCCCAGGTGCACAGGTAATTCCCATTGATGGTAAGACCCTCAAAGGTTCCTATGATAGAGAACAGGGTAAATCAGCGTTACATCTAGTTAGTGCATGGTCGAGTGAACATCGTCAGAATTTGAGATGCGCTTACCCTGAACCTGGTATTGGTTCAAGTTTAAGCAGTATTGGTACGATTCATGCCTCTATGAGTAATTATCCCCAGGCATTGAAATATTACAATCAATTATTACAAATTTTCCAAAAACTTAGTGCAGACTTTGTACCAGCTCGAAAACTTAAACCAGGAAAAATTGATTCCCGAGAGGGTAAAGGAACTGCGCTCAATAACTTAGGAGAATTGCATGATACTTTAGGGCAATATAAACAGGCAATACATTTTTATCAACAAGCACTAGAAGTTTATCAAGACATACAAGAGAAAGAAGGAATTGGAGTCGCTCTCAATAATATTGCTTCAGTTTATGTTGCTCAAGGAAATTACACCGAATAGATCAAATATTTTCGGCAAGCTCTAAAAATACGCAAACAAGCAGGTGATTTAGCCAAAATTGGTATAACTCTGAATAACATGGCAGTGGCTTATTCTTCCCTCGGAAAACATCGCCAATCCTTAAAATTTTATCAATAGGCTTTAGACATTCGTAGACAAGTAAAAGATATCCAACGATAAAGCCGAACTTTAAACAATATTGCCGAATAATATCGAGTTTTAAAAAAATATTCCGAAGCATTACCATACTATACCCAAGCCCTATCAATTCATAAAAAAACAGGAAAGAAAAGAGGCCAAGGTATAGTTTTAAATAATATTGGTGCCACCTATTTTTACATGGGTGAATATGATGATGCAAGCAAGACTTTACTACAAGCGATAGCTGTTTTTGAATCTTTGCGTTCTGGATTAAGCGATGCTCAGAAAAGATCCCTCGCAGATACTCAAGCTAGTGCATATTTGTTCTTACAAGCCAGTTTAGTTGCTCCGAAAAAAACAGATGCGGCTTTATAAGTAGCGGAAAGGGGGCGTGCAAGAGCATTTATTGATTTGTTAGCACTACAAAAACCTACAACAAACAAGCAAAAAATTACTATTAAACCACCCTCTCTTTCTGATATTAAGCGAATTGCCAAAGTAAAAAATGCCACCTTAGTTGAATATTCAATTTTGGGCAATAGCCTGTACATTTGGCTAATTCAACCTACAGGGAAAATAGTCTTCCAAGAAATAAATATCCAATCCCTAAGTACATCTTTCAAAAAATTAATACCCCAAGCCCGTAAATCTCTCAATG
>CBZS010000056.1 GCA_000613065.1 Richelia intracellularis
CGTTCGCACTTGACAATCAAGACATAGCCTCACAATTATGTACAACAATCTGAATTTTCACTACAAATTAGATGCGCTTACCCTGTCACATTAGTTCCTCCTAAACCACAATATCCACCAGGATTCTTAGCTAGATACTGCTGATGGTAATCTTCAGCATAGTAAAATTCTGGAGCATCGAGAATTTCTGTAGTAATTTCACCATACCCCGCATCCATGAGGGCTTGTTGATATCTTTTCAGAGAATCCTGTGCAGCCTGTTTCTGATTTTCTGAGTATACATAAATTCCCGAACGGTACTGAGTGCCAACATCATTCCCTTGGCGCATTCCCTGAGTAGGGTTGTGGCTCTCCCAAAACACCTTCAGAATTTCTCCATAGCTAATTGCTTGAGGATCGAATAGAACCAGAACTACCTCATTATGTCCCGTCATTCCTGTACAAACTTCTTTGTAGGTGGGGTTAGGAGTAACACCCGCAGCATAACCCACAGCGGTACTATAAACCCCCTGGAACTGCCAAAACTTACGCTCTGCACCCCAAAAACACCCCATCCCAAACATAGCTTTTTCCATACCTTCTGGGAAAGGAGGCTTGAGGGGATTGCTATTAACATAGTGTTGTCCGGGTACAGGCATACTTGTTGTTCTACCTGGTAAAGCCTCTGATGGAGTAGGTAAAGTTAATTTTTTTTTGCCAAATCCAAATAGCATGGTGAATACTAACTCTAATTTTTGATACTAATCTTTACTTTACTTAATATCTTCCATGTTTTGCTTGATTTAATAAAAATGCGGCGTTGCATAAGTGCGGGATGAATTAGCCTTTGAAACCATTGATAAATCGTTGAGAATTGAGTGAAATCATCTCCTGATTCAGCAACGCCCACAATTTAAACAAGTTAGATAAAACTGAACTTCACGGGTTGTTTGATTTCAAAGATGTCGTACCCGCACAACCATGACAACGCATTTAAGACCAACCCAATTGTCTTGGTTGTGCGGGTACGACATCTTTTAGTAAGACGGGGAGTGGAACTTAGACAGGTATTGGAACAGGTGGAGGGGTAGTAGAACAACGAGCTTTGAG
>CBZS010000057.1 GCA_000613065.1 Richelia intracellularis
TACTTAGTAGTTCCTGCCTAATCTCCCGCCAATTTTCCATTTATCCTTCCCGCTAAAGTAAATCTGCACGGGGTTTAAAAGTTTCAATTGCACGTAACTTTTCGTACAATTCTCTTTCCTCTGGAGTAATACTTTTGGGTGTGACTATTTGAATTTCCACGAGTTGATCTCCTCGTTTTCCGCTATTGCGAGGATAACCTTTACGAGAAAGACGCAATCTTTGACCAGATCTAACTCCTGATGGAATATTCATTTTCACCAATCCATCTAATGTTGGTGCTTCCACCTGTCCCCCTAAAACTGCTTCACTGGGAGTAATGGCGATCTGGCAGTATATATCTGTACCTTCTATCCTAAAGACTGGGTGAGGATTTACGGATATTGTCAAGTATAAATCACCACCTGATAATCCTTGTTCTCGGAGGCGTATGGTTTGACCTGTGACCATACCAGGGGGCATATCAACTTCTAGCGATCGTCCATCCTCTAAACGAATGCGTTCTAAACCACCTTGATATGCTTTTTCTAGGGGTAATGTTAGTCTAGCTTCAATATCCCGGCGACTACTGCGAGGAACTGTGTATTGTACTTTTGTTCGGGAGGAACGAAATGGATCTTTAGCTGTCCGATTAGTATTTGTACTGCTTTTAGTGGTTTTAGTGTTACCAACACCTATAACTTGGTTAATAAAACTTTCAAAATCAGAAAATTGACTGGGATCTACATCCGAAGTTGTGGAGCGATTATTGCTACGGCTACCCCATGGTTTACCTTTAGAAGATTGCTTGTTGTTGAAACCCTTTTGCTTCCAAAAACGACCCATTTGATCGTATTGCGATCGCTTAGTGGAGTCCGAAAGCACTTCATATGCTTCACTAATTGTTTTGAATTTTTCTTCTGCTTCTTTGTTGCCAGGATTCAGATCTGGGTGATATTGTCTAGCTAAGCGGCGAAAATTCTTCTTTATATCCTCAGTGGAAGCATCTTTAGATACTCCTAATGCTTCATAATAATCACGAAAGTTACGCAAGTTTTGCTGCATAGTTATTTCAATAATTAAGTTATTAATTATTCATTGTCCCCATCAAGTGCTCACAGCCAGAAAACAGCGGAAAACGGAGAATTACCCTGTTTGGGGACAAAATATAATTTTGGTGTAAATGGTTAAACTAATATACAAATAATCATGACCTTCATCCTTTAATCCGTACGCAATTGCTTATTCAGGGGTGAATATTTTATAGCCAATCATCATCATCATCCCAATTGTCTTGATAGGTAGGACGTGATTGTCGCTTACGTCTAGAATTTCTACCGGAGGAGGAGCGGCTGTATCTATCGTATTCATCCTGAACGCGGTACGTATTCCGTTCTGCATCAGGTTTTCTACTGTAATCATCCTGAACGCGGTATGTATCCCTCTCTACACGAGGGCTCCTGCCATACTCATCCCGTTCGCGGTATAGATCTCTTGCTACACCAGAATTCCTATCAGATTCGTCCCGGTCAGAATTATCTCTACCATAATCATCATAACTATTACGACTATAATTGCGGCGTTCGTATTCTTGTTCCCGATTATAGTGTCTACCATAATCATCCCTACGGTAGTCATTTCTACGGGAATCATCTCTACCACTGTAATTATCTTGACCATCGCTTCTATTGCCGTAAGGTTTGCGATCATATTCCCAGTCTGAGTAACCGCGATCGCGGTAGGTATCCCCTTCCTTTTCCCCATCACCCATGAAGATATCGCGGATTGTACCAAACAAATCATCTTCATCCTCATCTGCGTAGTACTCTCTGACTTCTCGGTTGAATTCATACAAAGCATCTTGCAGATTAACATATGACTGATCGATACCACGATCATCTTTTTCCTGTAAACTCTGGCGTAGTTCTCGACAAATGCGATCAATTCGTTGGCGATGGTTGCGGGCAAATCCCATACCAAAATCCAAAGCCACTTCCCGTAATTGTCTTTCTGACTGTAAAATTAGGGCTTCGGCACGAGTACGTTTTTCTACCCGTTCTTTTCGTTCTCGGTCAATATCAGCATATTGTTCTGCTTCCCGAATTGCTTCTTTAATTTCCGTCTCACTTAGATTAGAAGCACCTTGAATTGTAATAGTCTGTTCTCTACCCGTAGTTCTATCCAGTGCCGTTACCTGTAAAATACCATTAGCATCAATGTCAAATGATACCTGTATTTGGGGGATACCCTTAGGTGCCGGGGGGATGCCATATAGCTTAAATCTTCCCAAAGATTTATTATCGGCTGCCATTTCCCTCTCGCCTTGATTCACGTGGATTTCCACCGTATTTTGGTTATTCTCAGAGGTGGAGAAAATATCCGAACGACGCACGGGAATAGTTGTATTACGGGGGATCAACTTCTTCATCAATCCACCAATCGTTTCTAACCCAATAGATAGTGGGGTCAGATCCAACAGCAACAGATCTTTAAACTCTCCAGCCAAAATACCAGCTTGAATCGCTCCACCCACTGCTACAACTTCATCAGCATTCACATTTTGGTTGGGTTCCAAACCAATAATGGCTCGGACAATTTGCTGTACCATGGGCATCCGGGTAGAACCACCCACTAATACCACCTCGTCAATATCCTGTGGGGATAAGCCCGCATCTCGGAGCGCACGTTTTACAGGGTTACTTACCCTTCCTAACAAGTCATCACATAAACTTTCAAATTGAGAACGGGTAAGACGAGTTTCTAGGTGCTTAGGGCCATCTTCTGTCGCTGTAATAAAAGGTAAATTAATATTAGTTACACTTACCGCCGACAGTTCAATTTTCGCCTTTTCCGCCGCTTCCATTAATCTTTGTAAAGCTTGGCGTTCGCGTCTTAAATCTACCCCTTCTGCCTCTAAAAATTGGTCTGCCAACCAATCAACTATTCTTTTGTCAAAATCATTACCACCTAACTGCGTGTCTCCGCTAATAGATTTGACTTCAAAAACTCCATCACCCACATCTAAGATAGACACATCAAAAGTGCCCCCACCCAAATCAAATACCAGGATGGTTTCATTATTTGCTTTATCTAAACCGTAAGCTAAAGCAGCAGCGGTGGGTTCATTGAGGATCCGCATAACTTCCAACCCAGCAATTCTGCCAGCATCTCTAGTTGCTTGCCGTTGGGAATCATTAAAATAAGCAGGGACAGTAATTACAGCCCCAGTCACAGCCTCTCCTAAATATTTACTGGCATCTTCGGCTAATTTCTTCAGAATAATTGCCGAAATTTCTTCTGCAGCAAAATCTCTTTGTACCCGGGGACAGGGAATCTTAATGTTCCCTACTTCATCTTTGCGAATGGTATAAGGTACACGCTTTGATTCTGGGCTCAGTTCGCCATATTTGCGCCCCATAAATCGTTTAATAGCAAAAAAGGTATTCTGGGGATTGAGCACAGTTTGTCGCCTTGCCATCTGACCTACAACCCTTTCCCCATCTTTACTAAAACCCACCACAGAGGGAGTAGTTCGCATACCTTCTGCATTGGCAATAACCATCGGCTTGCCACCTTCCATCACGGCGACTACTGAGTTTGTTGTACCCAAGTCGATGCCTACTACCTTGCCCATGGGTTACCTTTCTCCTAATCTCTAAATTACTTAATTAATATATTTGTTTACAAACAATACTTGATTTATTGTATCTTGCAGTTGAAAAATACATGGTCATCCAAGTTTGGATTTTAGATTGATCCTAGGGAGCAATTTGGGGGCTTTTACCATCTTGATGATAAACTACACGGAGCAGGTCTATGGGTAATTATTGGTAAATGGGAGAATTGTTCTACTGTACCTGACAGATTGCAAATTTTTCATATTGCGGATTTTATTACTTCCACCCATAGGTAATTTATATCAGTAGCTGTCAACAACAGTTATCAGTCTTTTTCTTAAAACCCAACCCTTAAAATTTTCATTTTGGACTTTGTGAACCATAAAAATCAGCTAGAGAATCACCTAACTCACATTGCAAGACAACGGGAGCCTTATCTGGCAAGTGCTGGGCACTTTTTTCTCCACGAATACATTCCCCAAGAATTATCTCAATGGGGTAGTGTGGAAATCCACACCATTGTTGTTGGTGGCAAACCCTGTAAGAGGATGTTTTAAAAGTCGAAGTGAGTTACAAATCATGCAAGTCGCCTGACCATGATACGTATCATTGCAATATAAATTAAAGTCTCAGAAGTTTCAGGTAGCCTTTCATAGTCCTTACTTAATCTTCTACACCAATTGAGCCACCCGAAAGTTAGTTCTACAACCCAAGGTTTTGGTAAAAGGGTAAAACCCTTCTTTTCTAAGGGTCTGAGAACCACTTCCACAATCCAACGAAAAACATCGATTATCCAGTGGGCAAAATCTTCCCCCCGATATCCTCCATCCATCCAGATAGTGTGCAGTCTTTTAACTTTATCTTTCATCTGATAAACCAGCCAGAACGTGCACGTTTAGTTTAGCCCCTGCACGTTCTGGCACACTTGCAGAAGTAACCAAGACTCGCAAAACTAGCCCTAACAAGTCAACCGTAATAAATCGCTTAGGTCCATGTATTTGTTTTCCTGGGTCGAAACCAACATCCGTACAAATCATGGTTGCGGTTTCAACTGATTGGCTATCAAAGGCTGCTTCCTATGGACTTGGTTCTCGACTGGCTGCGACCCGAACCCATTGATATAGTTTGTCATGAACCTGAAGCCAAGTAACGTCTTTGCCCCATCTTCTGAAATAAATAGCCATAGACTGTAGACCAAGGTGGTAAATCTCCTGGTAATGCCCGCCATGTACATCCTTGACACAGTAGGTATAAAATCGCGTTTACTACTGGGTACATACATGTTGTTGTACGTGGACGACCACCTGGTTTTGCCTCTGGTAACAGCTGTGGGATTAACTCCCACTGTTCCCACGTTAAATTGCTAGGATAATTCTTAGTCATTTGCTCACGGGGTGCTGTTTTCTATAATTCTCAGCATATGCCTTGTGAGCTTTTTTATGAGACCTCCCACCTTTTAAAACATCCTCTTAGAATTTCCTTTTGAATTTACCTCCTCAAGTTCACTTTGCAAGGGCTAATTTACCACCAATTCTCATTGGCGCACATTATGATGCAGTTCCAGGCACACCAGGGGCAGACGATAATGCAACTGGGGTAGCAGTTTTGTTGGAATTGGCAAGGATATTTGCAACTGAACCAATTAAATATCCCTTGCGTTTAGTGGCGTTTGATATGGAAGAATATGGTTTGTTGGGTAGTACGGATTATGTAGATCAATTAAAGCAAGCACAGCAACCCTTGCGGTTAATGATTTCTTTAGAAATGTTGGGGTATTGTGATTCTCCTCCCAACTCTCAAAATTCTCCCCGTCCGTTAGAACTGTTTTATCCCAATTGCGGCAACTTTATTGCTTTGATTGGAAATTTGCGGACTATCTGGGATTTGGTCGGTATGAGTCGTAATATCAATCAAGCTGGCGTACCGAGTCAGTGGCTGCCTGTTCCCAATAGAGGAAAAATAGTTCCAGATACCCGTAGAAGTGACCACGCGCGATTTTGGGATGCCGGATATCCAGCAATTATGGTTACAGATACAGCAAATATGCGGAATCCTCATTATCAACAACCCAGTGATACTATGGCGACTTTGGATTTATATTTTTTGACAGGGGTTTGTTTTGGTTTAGAAAGCGCAATTAGGAATTTGTAACAATAGATAATAGAAGTATCTTTTAGACTGAAGTTAACCTTTGACGAACAACTAAGTCTATGCACAGTAAAACTTACAGAGATTTGAAGTCCAAGGTTACTGGTTAAAAATCATGCTAATTCCGAGTAAATCTATTGCTCTTTGTTGTATAGCTGTAGCCTGATTAATCTTCTCAAAAACGAAGGATTTACTACCAATTGTTGTAGAAATTGTATTTTTAACAATTGTAGCTAAATCATCCAATAAAGTTTGGAAGGTATGAACAGGCAAATTATCTGAGGTACGCTTTTTGTTCGCTTTATTTTTAGCTTTTTCGCTCTATTTGGCAGGAGATACAACAGACTCTTTTCTCCCTGCTGCTGCTTCCCAATCATCTTCATCAAAAAGTATTGGAGCTAAAAGTTCTCGCATATCAGGGTAAGCGCATCTCAAATTCTATTGACAAGCGGGTTGAGAGGTCTCATCATGTTGGCATAAACAATCAGTAAGAGCAGTCAGCATATAATTATTATCCATAGCGGCTCCATTAGATTTTTGGCGATTACTACGTTTCAAAGATTGCTCTAGGTTTAAAGCATTAAGAGCTATTCGCCGCACAAGTGCTAAGTTTTGTGGAGCATGACCAGTACGGACACCACAAGCATCTTCAGAAAAAGTGACATCTAAAGTCCAATGCAACCGATTTTCCACACCCCAATGAAGACGAATCACTTGTCCTAAGTTACGAGTATCACAATTTAAACTAGTTAGATAAAACTGAACTTTACGGGTTGTTTGATTCCAAAGATCTGGTACCCGCACAACCATGACAACGCATTTAAGACCAACCCAATTGTCTTGGTTATGCAAAGTTTGCAGTTGAGAAATAGGAACACACCAAATTTGACGTTTTTCAGTACGATGATGACCTTTCTCTACCTGTTTATCATAACTATGGATAATACCTTTAAAGCCTTGAGAGAACTGTTGCTAAAACTAATTTTTCACTTGTCCGTAAAGTTTAGGATGATTACCTTTGAGTGCAAAAACATAATCTGTTTTTGCATTAAAGATTTGGGATTCAATTGCTGTTTGCTTACCCATGGCATCAATGGTAATAATACATCCAGCCATGTCTAATAATTCCAATAATACAGGGATTGCTGTAATTTCATTCCATTGATTTATCGTCTTGTTTTACTTGTCCTAAAACAAGACGATGTTCACTCGACCATGCACTAACTAGATGTAACGCTGATTTACCCTGTTCTCTATCATAGGAATCTTTGAGGGTCTTACCATCAATGGGAATTACCTGTGCTCCTGCTGCTTCAACTATTGATTCTACCCAAGGTGGAAAGCATCGCTCAAATACTTTTGGGTTAATGGGTTCAAACACCCGTGGAAAGGTATCTGCACTTGGGATGCCCTCTGGTAAAGCTAAAAACTGCTCCAACCAGTCGTATTTACTCAATCCATAATTTTCCATGTCCTCCCATCCCTTACCTCCTGCAATCACTGATAGTATTCCAATGATTAAAATATCTGTTAATAAATGGACACGGGATCTTTCTACAGGTGGGTCTTCTATCTCACTAAAAACTAATGACATTTTTTCTGTCAATGCAGTGGCATTGGCTATACTCAAATTTTTTGAGCTTTTAATCTTTGGTTTTGAAGATTTGAAACCCGTAGGCGCAAGCCTTCTTGTCAGAGATACCATTAGACTAACCCCTTCAGTTCGTTCAGATAGACCCTTTGCCTCCTTAGCATACGACTTAACTTATTTAATAGTTAAATCTCCATTTTTGTGCCCCACGAGTGTTCCAGGAACTGGGGAAGATTGGGTGGCGTAGGGGAGTGCCAGGTGGGGGTATGAGTGTTTATTGGCCTTACTCAAGGTCTTGATGCCCCTACCTGGCACCACGGAATCTAGGGAAGCGTTCCCCAGTTGCGTCAACTTTTTTTGGCGATGCCCCTCCAGTACCCCCCCCAAAGGGCGTTGGCGTTCGCACTTGAGAATCAAGACATACCTCACAATTCTGTACAACAATCTGTAATTTTAACTACAAAATTAGATGCGCTTACCCTGAAATAAATATAAAGGTCTTGATACAAATCCCAATCCATTAATTAAAATAGCTTTGACTGGCGTTGCTGAATCAGGGGATGATTTCACTAAATTTTCAACGCTTTATCAATGGTTTCAAACCCTAATTCATCCCGCACTTATGCAACGCCATTTAGTTTTATCAAAAGCTTGTAATCAATTTTTTCTAAGGAATCCAAGCTTCAACGACTTCCGGAGCGCAGGTTTATTTCTAAAGGCGAATTTACTGAATGGTTTATGTATTATTATTTACTTTCAGTCGAAAACAACTATGTATATTTTTGTGCTACTTTTTGAAGTGCGGAATGTGGGTTTCAGTACTGCATGAGGCAAACCATGACTATTCATGTGTTTTGGCGATTTATTAAGTTGCCGAGTTCACAGTGTGTTCTGAAAAATCATACATTTATTGATAGAAAAAATATCTACAAACAGCTAACATCAAGCTTATTGTGCCTCAGTATTAGAACTCGAAGATGCTTCACTTTCTCTACTATTAGTTATATCTTCCGTAGGTACTATCACTTCTTCTGTTTCTTGAGGAGTAGGCTTGAGGAATTGTCGCCAAGTCCTAATTTGTTCCCTAGCAGCATTATAAGCAGCAGTACCCCTGGGAACGAGATTTGCTGTTTCAATACCCTGATTTATGTCAGATTGCCCTTGAAAGCGAGCTATATCTAGCAACTGCTGACTCCACCGATCCATAGCGATGTTGGCATCAATACCCAGGGCGTTTCTGCGCGGTACACTACGGGCTAGGCGAATAGCCCTAGCCAAAGCTTGTGGAGTTCCCCGTAATGCTATATTTCTTGCCCTTCTCCAATTTTGTTTGGCATTAATTTCTTCTTGCCACTTGCTAATCTCTCTCCTAGCCTCTCGAGAAAGTGATCTACCTCTGGATATTTGGTTTGCAGTGGCGATCGCGTCATTTAAGTTACCAGTACTAGCGAGTGATCGCGCCTGTTCTAGAATGGGACGATCTTCAATGGTTTGGATATTTGCAGTCCATCTGGCAATTTTTCGCCGTGTTTCTCTGTATAAAGCACGACCAATTTTTATCCGTCTAGCTTCAGTGATCGCGGCTTGTAATGAGTTAATATCCCCTAATAGGGCAATTTGCTCGGCTCGTTCTAGAATGGGACGATCTTCAATGGTTTGGATTTGAGTCGTCCACCGTCCAATTTCTTTTCTTGCTTCCGATGAACGGGGGTTATTTACAGGAATGAGTTGTGCTTGTGCGATGGCTGCACTCAAATATCCAATTGTCCCCCGACTGGCTAGCAACCTAGCTTGATCCAAACGGGAAACATCTTCAATTTCTAATTGCCAACGGGCAATTAATTGTTGTGCTTGTTCATAATTTGGTCTGGAGGGTTCTATTTGTTGGGCTTGAGAGATAGCTACTTCCAAACCAGATACCGTACCCAGCCAAGCATTATTTTGGGCTTCTGCCAAAGCAATGAAGTCTTCTCTCTCCTCAGTAAGTCCCGTACTATCGGGGGTATCCTGAGCAATCCTAATGGCTTCATCCCCATCTTGGCGGTTCAATTTAGATTTAGCCAAGTCTAGCATTGTTTGCCCAATTTCTGGAATCAACTCCTGGGCTTTGGCATATACAAAACTATCCTTACCAATATATTCGGCTACTTCAATTGCTTTTAATAAGTTATCTACATTTTTCCTTTTTGCCAGGAATTTTGCCTGAGCCAGTTTATTACCGTCTTCCCTGGCTTTGGTGATTAACTGATTGAGTTGATTATATTTTGTATTTTCCCAGTGCTTATTATCTAACCGTAGTAACTTGGCTGCTGTAATAAATGCAGATTGCCAACGTTGATTCCGCGCTTCATCCTCAGCTTTCTGATAAAGCTCCTCAGCCTTTGACCATGTAGACTGCCATTTTTCTATTTTCTCATCTACTAGTTTATAAGCACCTAAGTCTTGGGGTATTTTACGAGCAGTGGCCATCGCTTCTTCTAATTTCCCATCCTGAAAGCTTAAATCAGCTAACTCCAAAACATTTTTTGACCATTCTTCTATTAAGCGGTCAATTTCTGAGCGTAGGGGGTGACTTTGTGGTAGATGTTGAACTAGGGAAATTGCTTGCAGTAAATCTTTTACATTCTGCTTAGAGGCTGCTAATTGAGCACAATGTACCCTTACTGAAGCACTTGCCAGGGGCCAGAAAATTGACGGACAATTGGGGGCTGAGGGTAACTTCAGAAGCATAGAAATGGCAAAAAATGCAATGCTACCTGGGGCAAATGCCATTATCACTGCCCACAGAACCCAACTCCTTGCCCAGCGAGGCAATTTTCGCGGAGGTTTGCCAGAGACTTGCTCCGATGAAGTGGTTACATCCGACTGACTATCTATCACAAAATGGTTATCTGTAGCTCGATTCACAGGACTTGAATTAGAACTAGTGGTTGAGAATAGAGAACGTTTATCATTGCCACCTGGATGTTTATCCCGGGTAGCATCGCCTTTGGGGGCAATTCGAGATAGCCTTGCCATTAGATTAGGCTCTTTACTCTTTTCTAATGACCAACTTTCTGGAATATCCCATTCTGCCATAGCTCACACCAAAATAATTTAACAGCGAACGCTAAAAAATAGCAAATCTCATTATTGTTGTTATTGTTGCCATAGTAACTTTACTATGGATGAAAAAGCTAGCTTTTCTTCCCGCTTATCTACTAAAATATAACTAAAGATAATTTTTCCTAGTTTTATTTTATACGTTAAATAGTAGGTGGGGATTCAGCTTGCAAATCAGAAATCAGTTGAGAGAGGTGATCGCGGTTAGCTTGGTAGACAGTACCGCAAAAATCACAGGTAGCTTCCGCACCGTTGTCCTTAACAATCATATCTTGGAGCTCCTCTTCCCCTAGCATTTTTAATGCTCCCATAACGCGATCAAAGGAACAACCACAATGAAATCTTAGTAATTGGGTTTCGGGGAATATGTTTAACCCCATATCTCCTAACAAGTCTTGAAAGATTTCTGGTAGTGTCTTCCCGGCTTGGAGTAAAGGAGTAAATCCAGCCAATTTAGATACGCGAGATTCTAATTTTGAGACTAGGGCTTCGTCCCTAGCTGCTTTTGGTAATACCTGGATCAACAAACCACCAGCAGCAGTAACACCAGATCTATCAACAAATACACCCACCATTAAAGCCGAAGGCGTTTGCTCGGAACGTACTAAGTAGTTGGTAACATCATCTCCAATTTCCCCCGAAACTAGTTCGACAGTACTAGAGTAGGGGTAACCATAACCCACATCCCTAACAACATAAAGATAACCATTACCAACTGCACCACCGACATCTAATTTACCTTGGGCATTGGGAGGTAGCTCAATGGCAGAGTTTTCTACATAACCCCGTACCGTTCCATCTAAACCAGCATCCACTAAAAGACCACCTAAAGGACCATCACCCTTAACTCGGATATTAACCCGAGAACCTGGTCGTTTCATACTAGAAGCCATCAAGAGACCAGAAACCATGGCGCGCCCTAATGCAGCACTAGCTACATAGGAAAGTTTATGACGATGTCTTGCTTCTTCCGTCAACTTGGTACTAATAGCACCAACTGCTCGAATTCCTCCTTCAGCCGCAGTAGCGCGAATTAATTGATCTGCCATGAAACGACCTTACATTTCTTAACATACTCACTTTCCTTATTGTAAGGCTTTTGTTATCGGCATAAGCATTTCGTGGGGAATGTTGTTATTTACTAGTTGTTAGTTATAAAAGTATCTCCATTCCTCTGTTACTCCTTCTCTGTTTAATTACTGTCATACTAAGAAAAAGTAAGCAGAACAGAATTATGCTAGGTAATTTTCAGAAAAGTCAACTGCGGATAGAAATTGATACATCAGCAAACATCTTACGTGAGAGTCTGTTATTGCCAGAAAGGTTGAAAAAATGGCTTCCCTTGAATCGTCTACCTGCAGAGATGCCAACAGAACTACATCCTGGATTTGAATTTACCAATTGGAATGGTTTCATTCCGATTCACCATCATGTAGATGTGGTTGGTGATAATTGCCTACGCTTAATATTAAGTCAAGGAATTGACGGTTTCCATGAATGGTACTGGGGTGAAGGTTGGGTACAATCACGCTTAGAAGGAATTACAGTTTTACCTTTGGCTTTGGGGCATAGTTTAAGTTTGTTTAGTTTACGTCAGTTTGTGGCAATTAGCTATGGTAGCGAACGCTAAAAGTAAGAGCGTTATAAACATTCACCTGTGACGGTAATTAATTCTACAAGTTCCACTAAAAAATATAAAATACAAAAATATTTATTTTTTCGCTTTTCCCTGGTTGTTGTTCGCAAAGTGTCTCCAGAGGAGAAACGTAGTTGATAGGTACCCTTCTCCCCTTTGCAGGCAATCATAAACATTAATCTTAATTTTTGGGAGTAGTTCTATGGTTTGTACAGAGCTTGCATACCGTCCAGAAAAGTCCAGAAGTATATTGAGAAAAAGCCCTGGCAGATTTATATCTTACTGTGATGAGCCAGTAGGAAAAAATATCCAGCAACCCCCTTTAGCTGCTGCACTTAACGTCAAAGAGTAGAGCTCTTGGGACGGAAGTTAAAAGGGGTACAAGTATTAATTCAGATGAGTAGGAGTAGAAAATGACACTCATCTGGCTTTTGCT
>CBZS010000058.1 GCA_000613065.1 Richelia intracellularis
GTGCAGGCACAGACTCAGTAAACAGAACACACAGAAAAAATTGTCACGGAAATTGACCACATACTTGGCACACTAATCGCCAATAGAATCAGTTATGGAGGAAGAAAGATAAATACGCTATTTCCTTTCGATGGGGAGTTTAATCTACCAGCACAGCAATATTCTCATGGACTAAGACAGGGATATTATTCATGTGATTGAGTATTTGTGGAAAGCTGCATTTGTCTTTTATTCTCAGACTTAAACACAGGCAGAACCTAGTGAGAGCAAACGTTGACAGCTTATCCTTGAAGGTAAATCAAGTTCAGTTGCCTCAGATATGCTCCGGAGTGCGACTTTACCCAAACTCACCCCCCAAGAACGTAAACCCGTGGATACCTGTGCTAGATATTTACTTAACAATGCCAAATACCTCAAATATGACGATTACTTAAAAGCTGGATTAACCATCGCCACGAGGCTGATTGAGGGTGCTTGTGGCCACCTGATTAAAGACAGACAAGATCGATATCACTGGGGCTAGATGGAGCCTGAGGGGTGCTGAGGCTGTTTTACCCCTGGGTTCTTTATACATCAGTAGCGATTGGGATGAGTATTGGCAGTTTCATCTACAACAAGGACATAAACGCAATCACCTGGCTTTGTACTCTACTGGTATTCCTTTGATGAAGCAAGTTCTCAAAGCTCGTTTTTCTACTACCCCTCCATCTCTTCCAATACCTCTCTAAGTTCCACTCCCCGTCTTACTAAAAGAGTCGCACCCAAATGATTTCTATAGCTAATTCGGGGGGAACTGGACAAGCTTCGTCTTTTAACCAATCTGCCGGAAGTTGTTTATAAGAACCATAGGTCAAATCAGCTACAGGAACTCAATTCTTTTGATTTAGTGTTAAGGTTATTGATAAGAAAGAATTTACCAATGAAAGTAAGATGTAATGTTGATCAGTAAAAAAAACAGGGGCAAGTATTTTGGAGTATGCTAGACCCACCAGAGGAACCCAAATCATTAACAAGATCACAAATAGAAGACTTGCGGTTGGCAGCATCGAAAATGAATAGAGTAGAACCTCGGGGCTTTCAACCTGAGATGACGTTGAAATATTGCCAAGGTAGAGCAAGGTTAGCACAAACAGTATTCCCTTGGGGTAGAGAAAATATAGAGTTAGGGTTAGGGGAAAAAAGAACAGGGATCATCTGTGTGGGATTACAATCAAGCTTTAGCACAGCAAAGCGTTGCCAGGAGAAACAACCTCTTCTCTTGTGGCATTATTGCTGCGACAAATTGCACAATCTGATTCTCAACAAGACCCAACATTTAAAACTTCCTTAGCCTATACCTGGTTAACAGCAACATCGGCACTAGAAAAACTCAAAGAACAGGAATTTAGCCAGGAGCAATTGCCTTGCGCCAGTACAATGGCACAAGTATTGAATCGAATGGGCTATGGTCTTCGTAAAGTCGTAAAAGCCAAACCTCAAAAAAAATTCCACAAACGGATGATATCTTCAACAACATCAAAGAATTTGAGCCGCAATCAACAAACAAGCCTCACAGTCAAACGACTAAGCATGGATTGCAAAGCTACGGTTAATATCGGGGGTTATTCTCGTGGTGGAAAAACCAGAGGAGACAATCAAGCTGAGGATCATGATATGGGATGCACAGAAAAATATACTCCCTGTGGCATTCTTGATGAAGAAGATAGTGGGCAATTGTTGTATCTTAACTTTGGTAGTTATTCTTATAAAACCAGGGATTTTATTGTTGATACTCTAATTCAATAGTGGAAGACAATGACACCAGAACAAAAGCAGGATACCAAACTGATACAAATTAAAGTTGATAATCGTCCGGAAAGTAGTGGAGTAAGAACTCAATTTAAAAAAAAGATGGTTGAGTTTGTTGATCTCCTAAATATACCAATTCAATTGCTTTACTATGCTCCTTACCATAGTAAATACAATCCCATAGAGGGTTGTTGGGGTATTCTTGAACAGCATTGGAATGGGGGGGGGCGAACCTTGTTGATGTTGAAGTCATGGTTTCCTGGGCTTCGAGTATGATTTGGAAAGGCTTATATCCTATCTTGAATTGAAGTAAAAGTGTTTACCAAAAAGGGATTTCTCTAACAAACAAAGCTATGAAACAAGTCGAGTCTAGATTACAGCGAAATCCACTGTTGCCCAAATGGGATATCTTGATTCAACCGCTTTAGCTGGGAATTTATTTTTCAAAAATCACCTAACTTGATTGCCGATTCAATGGCAACCCTACCCTTTTGTTGAGACCATGGGGATAATTATAAAAATAATACCCCTGTGATGGAACTATCAAAGAATTTGGGTGACATTTCATCATTTTTGAATTTGGGTACAGCTTCCCCGTCAATCAACTCATAGCTTACATCCCCTTCGGATAGGGAAAGAAATTCTTCCAGGGTGAGTTGGGTTTTGAGTTGAGCCATGGTTAGTTTTGGATCGGAAATGACTCTATTTTCGATTAGAAAATTTTAAGCAACTTGGGTTTGTTGACTCAGTATTTTTTCAATTCGTGACGCACCCTACCAACCACATCAAATCTGCATTTCTGCAAAATTTTCGAGCAGCAAACGGTGGATAAACCTATACTAACCGCTAATTTTTGGAATAATGCGACGTTCTACTGCACGATTGAAAAATTTGGCGTAATTTCAGGGAATATAGCAGTTGTATTACAATACCAAAGGTGGGGAAAAGTATAGATTATGGGGGGAATCGTGTAACCGCTACTTAACCTTGGTAATTTCCGCTTCCAGTAGCTAGGTGATGATTAATCCGATAATAGTAAAAGCCGCGATCGCAATTCTATTTTCTGCAATAATCTGCTGAATTTGCTGGGAATTTTTCCCTTCTAAAAAATCTTTCAGCGCAGGTAATTGGTTGCTAATATAGCCGATAATTAAGGTAGGGAGCGCAATATAGGCAGCAAAAAATCTGGGTTGTTTGAGTAGCTTTTTTATTCTGGAAGCTTGAAGAACAGGCTTTCGATATATCAATCAGGATATTACTAGACAAATAATCTCAGATCAGTTGAATATGAGAATGCATATAATCGACCCAAGCAAACTTGATCGGTTTAAATACTCATGAACCGCCCATTTAAGATTGAGAAAAGGCAGAACGAAGAGGAACTTAAAAAACTGCTACAGACAGCCAGGTTAGGAAACCAGAAAGAAAAACTACAGATGTTGTGGTGGCTCAATGCCGAGTGGACAAGTAAAGGAGCAGCAAGAAATCGGGAAACCCTTGGCTAGAGATACTTCAACAGTGACAATATGGTTGGATAAGTATAGAACTGGTGGTCTGTCTGGCTTATTAGAAATCAAGAAAGCGGCAGGAGCAAAACGAAAAATCAATGATGATGCGATCGCAGCACTCATACAGGAGTTAAAAACAGGAAAAGGGTTTAGTAGCTATGGTGGGATAGTAGAATGGTTGAAAGAAGAGCATGGACTTGATATTGAGTATGAAACGGTTTATGCATTGGTCCGATATGGATTGGGAGGAAAACTAAAAGTACCACCTCCTCAAAGCTACAAACAGGATGAAAAGCTGGTATCTGAGTAAAACAAAACTCAGTATCATTCTTAATTGTCTAGAAAAACATCTAGCACAGGGGAAGTGTGTTCATTATTTGTGTCAGGATGAAACTAGGGTTGGATTGAAAACCCTCACAGGAAAAGTGATTACTGCGTCTGGAGTAAAGTCAACTGTTGACGTTAAATGGGAAAGGGAAATCTTTTCCTGTTAATGGTGCCATTGAAGCATTAACAGGAAAATATTTCCAACTGGAGTACCCCAAACTCAACGGTGACTGTTTTCAACCGTTTTTAGATTGGCTATCTGAGCAGTTAGGTGAAGATTATGCAATTTTACAAATTGACCAAGCTCCTGCTCATAAAACTTGTGGGATTAATTGGCCAGAAAATATTATTCCCCTGCTTCAACGACCTCATTGCCCTCAACTTAATCGAATCGAAAGGCTTTGCCACTTTCTCAAAAAACCTCTCAAAAACGAACTTTTCTCTTCTTTCCAAGATTTACGTGAGCGCATACAACAATTGTTCGAGCAACTTAGATTTGAGCAGGTAATATCTATCTCCTCTTACAACTTTATTTTAGAAGCTATTTTATATGCAGGTTCATATTAAATTAGTATCAAGTAGAACACTAGATTTCCTTCCACTTCATATTTTTCCCAATCATGTCCAATGCACGAGAGAATACAAAAGAAGAAACTTTTGACGAAATAGCTGCATGGACACTAAAGCTTTTAAAAGATCCCTCAATCATTCAGACAACTATCATCGCAAAGGATTTGGTCATCAAGCAGAAGTTGCAACTCAATTAGAATCTGAATATCAGAGTGGTTTAATCCAACAAATTCGGGATAACAATTACACCCTCACCCGTGGTAATGTTACCATTCGTCTCGCCCAATCCTTTGGTTTTTGCTGGGGAGTAGAACGTGCTGTCGCCATGGCTTATGAAACCCGCAAGCATTTCCCCACAAAAAAGATTTGGATTACTAATGAAATCATTCACAATCCTTCTGTTAACCAACATCTGCGGGAAATGGAGGTGGCATTTATTCAAATTAAAGATGGAAATAAAGACTTTTCCATAGTTGAATTCGGAGATGTGGTTATTCTTCCGGCTTTTGGTGCTAGTGTTCAAGAAATGCAACTGCTAAATGATAAAGGTTGTACCATCGTCGATACCACCTGTCCTTGGGTTTCTAAGGTTTGGAATACCGTTGAAAAACATAAGAAACGGGAGTACACCTCAATTATTCATGGTAAATACAAACATGAAGAGACAATTGCTACTAGTTCTTTTGCAGGTAAATATTTAATATTACTCAATTTAGAAGAAGCAGAATATGTTATTAACTATATTTTAAATAGTGGTCAAAAAGAGGAATTTTTAGCTAAATTTAGTGGAGCTTGCTCTGTTGGTTTTGACCCCGATACAGATTTAATCAGAGTCGGGATTGCTAACCAAACCACCATGCTCAAAAGTGAAACAGAACAAATTGGCAAATTATTTGAGCGTACTATGATGCAAAAGTATAGTCCAGCCAATTTTAATGAACATTTTCAAAGCTTTAATACAATTTGTGATGCTACCCAAGAACGTCAAGATGCCATGTTTGAATTGGTAGATAACCAATTAGATTTAATCTTGGTAATCGGTGGATTTAACTCTTCTAATACTTCCCATTTACAAGAAATTGCTGAGGAATATCAAATACCTTCCTACCACATTGATTGTGTGGAAAGAATTAAGTCAAAAACTCAGATAGAGCATAGACAATTAGACGGTAGTTTAACTGTTACAGAAAACTGGCTACCATCAAATGAGTTAGTCGTAGGTGTTACTTCTGGAGCTTCTACCCCCGATAAAGTTGTGGAAGATATAATCGAAGCTGTGTTAGCATTTAACCCACATTCCGCAGCTTAGTTAGCAAAGAAGATAATATTTACGACAGACAGCACCAAAAAACTGTAGAAACCAGCACCGCTCCTCACTGAGGTTGGAAATCTGTTTAAAAGAAGCGAAGGTTAGATAAATGAATTGACATGAAACATTGAAACACCCAACGAAAAGTAGGAGTGGCAGTTGGTTTACCTAACTGATTTTGAATTGTTTGGGAGCCTCGTTTTAGAGATTGGCGTAATGCCCTGTGACCTAAGCTGTTAACTAGCAAACACAAACCCATAACCATTGCCAAAGCCCCCACTCTTTCCCTTGAATTTAGAAACACAGTGGAAGTAAAAAACAATGGGTCTTTGAGAAACCGAAAACCACGTTCTGTACATTGTTGTGCCTTCTATTCAGGTAAAACATCTTCGTTGCTAAGTTTGTCGGCATCAAGAACATTGGTGGTAATAATAAATCTGCCAGCCTGTTCTGTGGCAATGGTAATTGCAGTTTATTTGGGTACAAATTCGGCTTGAATATGGAAAATTAGGGTAGGTTGAGAATCCTTGCCAGGTCTAGCACGTCCCCGGTGTTGGCCATATTCAATAACTTGAATATTTGCATGCAAGTTGATGAAATGGCAACTGACTCTCAAGTAATTTGGCTGCGTTGAATGCATCTTCGCCACATGCAAATTCCTGTTGACACAATTTTCGTAGTTGGGATTGTGCCTGGGTATATTTTTTAGTCAGACGTTTTTCCAGTTGTTTTAAGTCAGATTCTTTACGGGCTTCACTTTCTATTACTAGCGACGGTTGTCCCACACCACCAGAATCATTACAACAGGGGGCAATACGATATCCTGGGATTTTACTTGGTACAAATACATCAATACTGTTCTTTTCTAATAGTTCTTTTGCGGCAGTTAGGGTTCCAGGAACTCGATATACTCATCTGAATGAGACTATCATCTGCAAATTGTCTTCCGTGTAAAGGACTGCATCCGCAACCAATAAAGCATCAATTTGCCATTGTTTGTGGAAATCTGCCATAAGTGTTCCAAACATGGCAGAATCGACTTCATTCCCATGTCCAACTCTTAAATATAAAGGAATATCTTCATCACCACTCCACATCAAGTCAAGGATAAATTGTTTAAAATCTGGTCGGTGGTGTCTAGAATAACCATATGTAATTGTAATTAATCCTGATTGTGCTCATGCTTCATCATCAGTACCAGTTCCATAATCCCCATGTACATGAAATGAACTTGAATCTAAGTGGAAGCTGTCCATTTTCACTCCAAATCTATCTGCTGCTGATAGTGGAACTCGGATAAAAATTTCCGTTAATTCTGCATCATATAGTTTGTCTAACACTCTGCCCAAGGGCTCATCGTTCAAATGTTCTGGTAGTATTCCCTCTGCCAATAAATGTTCCGTTGCAATCCCTGAAAAGAACTTCTCAAAGAAATATAGTGGTGCACTGATAAAGCCTAAGCCATTGAGAATCGTTGCTTTGACCACTTGGCCTGCGCTGATTATTTATTGGGGATGAGTTGCAAGCAGTTGGTTGAACAAATCAACCAAACTCATTTCATCAATAATCCCTGCCACTATGCCTAAGTGAGCGATATTTTGTACTTTGATTTGTGATTCTGAAAAACTCATACTTCAAAAATACAACATTTTGCCTTCGCACCTGCGGAATTTGAGTTTAATACTTAAATCTCCATTTTTTTGCCCCACGAGTGTTCCAGCAACTGGGGAACGCTTCGCTATTGCGAGGTAGGGGCATCAAGACCTTGAATAAGCCGAATAAAGACTCATACCCCCACCTGGCAGCACCCAATCTTCCCCAGTTGCATCAACTTTTTTTGGCCATGCCCCTCCAGTACCCTCCAAAGCGCGTTGGCCCATCCTTGGGGTTGGCACTTGACAATCAAGACATAGTTCACAATTATGTACAAAAATATGTAACTTTCACTACAAAATTAGATGCGCTGACCCTACGGAATAAACCTATCATTGGTAACATTTTAAAACTGGAAATAATAACAGTTTTTACTTCCGCGTGATAGTCATAGTGAGGTTATTAGGTATACTTCACTAGGGTCGGCAATCCTATATTTATCCTTGAGGTGGTGGTGGTTCAGCAAAGAAATAATTCACACCCTCGCATTCAATTACCGCTTTTCTATTATCTCCCCCACTTCTAATGGGGGCAGTTGATGCAATCGGCTCTACCCGACAAGAACGTTTGAAATGATACTCGTATCTTTTTACACCAGCCAATCCAGGATTCTTGTGGACTTTAAAAGTTGGGCCTTTCCAAATACTTAGTAAATCAAGGTTGTAGATATCGGGATTCTTGGAATCTATGCTCTTTACCCGTGCAGCCATCTGCCAGAAATCTTTTTCTCTGTAAGATAGTTCCTTATTAATTATATTACGACCCAATTTACCAACTTCTGAATTTGTTGTTTTTGTATTTTTTAAGAATCTTTCTATTTGGGACCAAGGTTGTCCATCAACTCTCTCAATAATAATTGGTACTAATTTATTTAAAATAATGTCCCCATTTCTGGGAGGTTTATTTGTAACATAATTTTCTGCGGTAAAAAATTTATTAACTAAAACACTATTATTCAGATTATCCTTTAATAAACTGGGATATTCTTGGACCCAATTGTTAACTGAAAAGTAAACTTGTAACCAACAGCTAACTAACATTGAGCTAGCGATTAGAACAATAATTTTTTGACGTGCTTCTAGTTTAGGAATTTGGGTACTAACATTGGTTCCTGTACCTTGAAAAAATTCCGGTATTGCTGTAATTAATGCTGACATTGTAGGCCACAGTATAAATGATACTGGATTAAATTCATTTTGTTCATTACCAAAAGCGAAGACACTTACTAAACCTCCGGTAATTAATGCTCCTAAAGGCATAGCAGTTCCAGGAATCAAAACAGGTTTATCGGTTGTATACCAAGCAGTGCCTGATATTAAGAATACCCAGCCACCAAAAGCAATAATATTTTTAATCACTATTCCTTGCGCCCAATATGACATCAGCCAGGAAAATATACTCAAGTAGATTAGTGTTTGCCAGGAGTATACATCTTTTGTTAAGAGTAGGTTTTGGACACCACCTAAGATATCTTTAATAAATGTGAAGGTGGTTTTAAAAAAATCTTGAATTATTTCCATTGCCTATTATTCCTAAAATTTTCTTAATTGGGGAGAAGAACAAATTACCAAAAGAATTGTGATAGCGCTATAACTTAATGAGTTAGCTATTAATACACTAGTAACAATATTTGTACCTTGTAATTTATTGAAATTGTTTTTTCTGAGAGAACGTCTTTGGGGTAGATTTACCTCTCTTTCTGGCTTTTTTTTGTCTGACTGATTCCAGAGCAATAATAATTGCAGAACAACGGTCTTGAGTAAAAAAGTTGCAAAAAAAATGATAAAAGCAACGAGAAGTATTAGGCTGTATGTTCTCGAGAACTGAAACTTATTAAAAAAGACATAGTTAAGAAGTTCTGACCTCTGTTCGGGTGGTAAGTAAGGCTCTATGAAGAAAAAGGCCAACCAGCCTACTACATTAGTAAAAAGATTAATAGATATACCATAAAAAATGCTACTTTTTTGGTCAAATTTTAGCCTTGCTTTGAGAACATAGGCTTCTATCGGAATTGCAAGTATGAGGAATAAAAAATCAAATAGAATGATGCCTACAGGCAAAATGGGAGAAATAGGAATATCAAAGGGTAAGAAGTCTAACATAGGGTGATGGTAATTAATAATTTAGTAATGCAAGTATTTATCGCCACAGTTCGAGAATGCTCAATCTGATTTCTTCGAGTGTTTTACCATCTTTTTGCAGTTTTATACAGCAATTCGATGCAATTTATAACCTTTACTTTTCCGGCGTTGCATAAGTGCAGGATGAATTAGGGTTTGAAACCATTGAGAAATCGTTGAAAATTTAGTGAAATCATCCCCTGATTCAGCAACGCCCTATGTGAACTTCAACTTGGTTGGCAAAATTAGCAGTAGTCGGAGCATCTTATTCCCTAAGTAAGTGGTTGGAAAGAACTAATTACACATAGATCTTTAATCTAAAAGATCCCCGAATTCTCTAAGAATTCGGGGATCTTTTGCTCCGCACTAATTTTTTCAATTCTTCATATACAAATTACCCTAGGGTGCGCCGCAATCGTGGTTGAATCACCAGCAAGGAAACTAAAGCAAAGCCACTTAAAACAAGCAACGCACCACCAAAAGTCACATCACCCCAGAAAGCGTGCATCACCACACTACTTAGTTGCCAATCCCCATGGATATAAAGATAGCGAATAGGTTCAATGGCATAACTGAGGGGATTAAGGGTAGCTACAATTTGCAACCAATGGGGCATAAAAGATAAGGGAGCCAAAGCTGTACTGGCAAACAAAAGTGGTAAATTCGTCACAAAAATTACCGCAATTAACTCAATATGACCGGGAAGAGCAAAAGCCAAACCCAGACTGAGGGCAGTTACACCCAAGGCCAAGAGAAAGACAATTAAAGCGATCGCGCCTAAACCAGCCGCATCCGGGAAGCCAGCATCCAAAAAAGCTGCAGCCGTTACAATAACAGCAGCTTGTAAAAAACTTTGGCTGATTATAAATATAGCAGAAGCTAAAACAATAGAAAATCTGGATGCCAGGGGAGCCACCAACAAGCGGTTTAAAAAGCCAAATTCCCGGTCAAACATCACTGGTAAACCAGCATTTAATGCTCCAGCAAATGCTGTAAAAACAATTACACCTGCGCCTAGAAATTGTCCGTAGTTTGCCGTAGCTCCAAAAATTCCCTTGGGCGCGTTTTGAAACAAAGCACCAAATAGAACTAACCACATTACAGGCTGGATAATTCCTGCTAATAGGGTAGAAGGACGACGTTGTAGTTGAATGAATAACCGACGGGTTAATGCTATGGTTTCTTGAATTAACTCGCCAGCAAAATTGGGAGCAGAATCAGCATAACCTTGGGGTGATGCGATTTCCTGCCAATTGATATCTGATTTTGGGGGTATTACGGTTCCACTCATGGCAATTTTGGATGGAATTTTGTTAGTTGTTATTTCTTAGTTGACGAGCAGCCCCGCGCTGCTGACAGGCGGAAAGGCCATTCGCCGCTGCTTCCTTCCCTCCTTCCCTCCTTCCCTCCTTCCCTCCTCTTCAGCCTATCTCATATTTTGTTTCTTCTCTGCTTTGGGATCGCGGGTTCCAACTGCAGCTAATTCTGCATCTAAGAGAGTACGCCCTGTGGCTGCAAGGTAAACATCATCTAAACTAGGACGAGATTGGGCAATACCAAACACAGGTAACCCAACATTACCCAAAGCCTCTTGAATTTGATTCATCACACCATTTGCAGGAGTTACCACCAAATTCAAAGAATTTCCTTGAGCATTATTAATGATAATTTGCTGCACAAATGGCAGGGTTTGCAATAGGTCTTGAGCCTTTTGTGCCTCTTCTGGTGGTGAAAATTCCCGGATGCGTAAAGTAATACGATCGCCACCTACTCGATCCTTTAATTCTGATGGTGTACCTGTAGCAATTACCACACCGCGATCAATTATCGCCACGCGATCGGCTAATGCATCTACTTCCTCTAAATAGTGGCTGGTAATTAATACCGTAGTTCCAGCTTCCTTTAATCTGCGGAGAAATTCCCAAACAATGAACCGACTCTCAATATCTAACCCCACCGTGGGTTCATCTAACACCAATATATCTGGAGAATGGAGAAGCCCAGCAGCTAAATCTAAACGCTTGCGGATACCACCAGAGTAGGTTCCTGTTTTTTTATCGGCATATTCCTGTAAGTCTAGTAAACTTAAAACTGCACCAATACGAGAAGCGATCGCAGCCTGGGGAAGATGGTATAGTGCTGCCTGTAGTTGCAACAGTTCCCTTCCCGTCAGCATCTTATCTAATGCCACTTCCTGCGCTACATAACCAAGCCTTCTTCTTGCGCTTCTGGGATTACCGATAGCAGAAATACCAGAAACCTCTATTTGACCTGCTTCTGGTGTAATCAGAGTGCATAAAGATCGGAGAGTAGTAGTTTTACCTGCACCATTGGGACCAAGTAAACCAAAAATTTCCCCCGGTTGTACTACAAAGGAAACATCCTTAACTGCTGCAACCGAACCGTAGGATTTTTTTAAATTTTCAATCAAGATGGCGGGAGCCATGATTAGTTAGCCTTAACTATACAAATCTCAATAAAGTCTATCTCTATTTTAGAAGTTAAGGACTGAGTGTGATGAGCAATTCCACACAACACCACAACTTATCAGACAACCAAATTCACTACTAACCCAATTACAGCCGACTTTTCCCAGTTTTACGACTTTTCAAAATCAATTCACCCTTATTGGCTTCAGTCTATATTTTGACATCTACGGGGAATTACTATTGCATACATAGAAAAATGCATTATCAAGTGTTTTTATGACATATTCTTATGTAATATTACGTGGGTAAACAATATAAATCTTATTTACTAGTCAAATTTCACAGCAAGTGTTAGCTACAGAGTTAGGAAGGGAAGAATTAATACATGGCTAGCAATGAGTAATTGGAGTCACCCTCAGAGCTTAAGTGTCATATTTCCTAATTAAAACAGGAGGTAGGTACAAATTGGTAATTACAAATCCCTGGAAGAAAAAATTCACACAACTCCTCTTAAAGATAAACATAGAGGGTGGCGATCGCCAACTTTTGTCATCACGGGTAGCCAATAAGAATATTCGTAAACTGACCATGTTGTCAGTTTACATATATAGATACTACTTAGTTTGTTTTTTTACTGATTATCATAAGTTATTATTCACTTGACTGCGGTTTTTCCAGGGAAGGGGTGTATGAAATCTCAAGTTAAAAAACATAAACCGAAAATTTTGGTTGTTGATGATGAGCCGGACAACCTGGATTTACTTTATCGTACTTTTTACCGAGAATACAAAGTAATAAGAGCGAGTTCCGGGCCAGAAGCATTAAAATTATTATCATCCGAAGGGGATGTGGCTGTAATTATCTGCGATCAGCGAATGCCAATGATGAGTGGAACGGAGTTTTTTAGTTTAACAGCGACTCAATACCCAGATATCATCAGAATTATATTAACTGGTTATACTGACGTAGAAGATTTAGTAGATGCCATTAATACTGGTAAGGTCTTTAAATATGTTACTAAAGCCTGGGAGGCAGAAGAGTTAGCAGGTGTTGTTCGTCAAGCTTTAGATACCCATAATGTTCTTAAAGCAAGGACACAGGAGTTAACTCGCACTCTGCGTCAGGAGTCCTTATTAAACACCATAACTAACACCATTCGCGGGGCTTTAGACTACCGACAAATTCTACAAACCATTGTTGATAGCGTCGGTAAAATGCTGGAAGTTGATGTGTGTCTTCTACGTCCTTTTAACGATGGGATATTAGTCCATGAAAAATTTATATATCAAAAGGAAGATATCACAGATGAAGGGCTAGTTGACCCTTCCCTATTTGCTGAAACAGTTTGGGAAACAAAAGAAGTACAGTTAATCCAGGATGCCAGCCATGATGAACGTATCAACGGCGACACTCCTGAACAACAGGAACGTTCCCAAGCTTTTGCTAAAGCTAACATTACTTCTAGCTTGATTGTGCCCCTTGTTTGTCGCCAAGAGCTAATGGCTGTTATGGCTTTGCACCACTGTGGCAATTTTGGCATATCTTCACAGGAAGATCAAAAATCTTGGGCTGATGATGAAGTCAAAATGTTGATGATGCTTGCTGATCAGGCAGCCTTGGCTTTATCCCAGGCTTATGCTTACGAACAAGTGCGTTCCTTGGCAAAAAGAGAAGCATTTATAAATACCATAACTAGTGCCATTCGTTCTAGTTTAGAGCCCCAGGAAATCTTTGCTGCCATTACTCAACAATTAGGACAAGCATTGCAGGTTGATGGTTGTGTATTATCTTTATGGACTGAGGACGATGAATATGTCCATTGTGTGGGTTTATATGATGCCAAAGCAGATACACAAAAACAAAACCAACTTTTACCTCAGTCCCAAGTCCCCATTCAAGGAAATCCGATTCTGCAGGAGATGTTGCTGACTCAAGAGCCAGTCGTTATTGCAGATATGAACAATACACTAGTAGAAAAAAGGGGATTTGATTTACCTCTGCGGGATCAGTCGCGATCTCTGATGGTAGTTCCCTTGTTAGCAGATGGTAAAAGTATTGGTAGCATTACTTTACGGGAAATTAATCAAGCTCGGCAATGGAGTAAGTCAGAGGTTGAACTGGCAAAAGCAGTTGCTGCTCAAGCCGCCCTTGCAGTGCAACAATCCCGTTTATATCAGAAAACCAAGGAACAAGCCGAGCGATTATTAGAACTGGATAAGCAAAAAACTGAGTTTTTCCAGAATATTTCCCACGAATTCCGTACTCCCATAACCTTAATCCAAGGTCCATTAGAATCTGTAGTTGCCAATGGTGATGGTTTATCAGCAGAGCAAAGTGCGATCGCTCTCCGTAATTCTCGACGCTTATTGAGATTGGTAAATAAATTATTGGATCTTCAGCGTTTGGATGCTAAGCGGATGCAGCCTAGTTTTCACTCCTGCGATTTAGTAGACTTTGTTAACCAAATTGTTGAGTCATTCCGCCCCTACTGTGAAAGGAAAAACATTAGTGTTAATACTCAAACAGCACCATGCTTACAGGTCTATATAGATGCGGAAAAAATGGACAAGGTAGTTTACAATCTCCTTTCCAATGCCATGAAGTTTACTCCTTCTGGTGGTAAGATTACCGTTACCGTTAAACCAGTTGGAGAGGAATGCATCATAGAAGTAAAAGATACAGGTATTGGTATTGCCGAGCATCAAATACCCTACCTGTTTGAACGTTTTCGCCAAGGAGAAGGGTCAGAAAATCGTTCCTACGAAGGCACTGGTTTAGGTTTGGCACTAGTTAAGGAATTAGTGGAAATCCATGGAGGAGAGATTTCTGTTGCGTCAGTTTATGGCAAAGGTACTACATTTACAGTTGCTTTACTTCCCGGAACAAATCATCTACCCCCAGAGCAAATCAAAGAGTCGTCAACAGAAGTTAACGTTAGTCGTGCTGCGGTGGAATTAGCCGATTTAGAATTAATTGAGTCCATAGAAGAGATTCGAAGTATTCAGATAGAAATACCTCAAGAGCAAAGCTACCAAAATTTCACCAATGGCAAAGGACATTTAATTTTAGTAGTAGATGACAACCCAGACTTACGTAACTATGTATCTGATACCTTGAGAAATAGTGGTTATCAAGTACAAACTGCCCGTAATGGATCAGAAGGATTTCGCATTGCAGAAGAAATTGTACCCAGTCTGATTGTGACTGATTTAATGATGCCCCAAGTTTCTGGGCTAGACATGATTAAAATGATTCGCAGTCAAGATAATTTAAAGGGAACACCAATTATCCTACTCACAGCCAAAGTGAATGAAGAAACCCGACTTACAGGTGCAGAGAGGGGAGCAGATGCCTATTTAGCTAAACCTTTTAATGATCGCGAACTTATAGCAGTAGTAAAGAATCTTTTAGCATTGAAGGAAAACGAAAGACGGGTGGTGGAGTTAAATTCTTACCTCACAGAATCTGTGCTTCAACGTTTTCTACCTCCTGCATTGGTTCAAAAAGCAGCACATGGGGATTTAATATTGGATTTGCGTCCAGAACCAAGGTTAATCACTGTCCTATTCAGCGACATAGTTGGCTTTACCCAATTATCTAATACTCTACGAGCTAAGAAAGTGGCAGAATTACTCAATGAATATTTGGAAGCCATGACTAGAGTTGTGTTTAACAACGGTGGCACCGTAGACAAGTTTATGGGTGATGCCATTCTAGCTTTATTTGGTACTCCAGAAGACCTATCGCCAAACGAACAAGTACGTCGTGCAATTAATGCTGCCAGAGAAATGTATGTTTCCCTAGACAAATTGAATCAAAAATGGCGAGAACGGGGTATTTTTGACACTGACAACTGTACTGAGTTGCAATTCCGTTGTGGGATACATCAGGGTACGGCTGTTGTGGGTATGTTTGGCAGTCAGGAACGGGCTGATTATACAGCCATTGGACCAACTGTAAATATTGCAGCAAGATTACAGCAATATGCCAACGTTGGTGGCATATTAGTATCTGCCGCAGTAGCTGATTATTTAGAAGAGGAGGAAATGACTAAGGGTCATCCTTTAATTCTAAAGGGGGTTGATGAAACTGTGTTAACTTTTGCTATCACACCAGCAATAATGGCTAATTTATAGGTTTTTCATCTATCAATCATTTTATTAGCCTGATGATTTGAGTTAAGACTTGCAGAATATGGTTTGTCTATAATGCCCCCGTATGCATTTACCAATTGACTTTTAAACCAGGTTACTCAACTTGGAAACTATAGATAACTGAAATGACACAGGCAATTAGGGAGAAAAATCAAGCAAGCTATCCAGTGTGGCGAAAACATAGCGTTCCTCCAGGTTTGTGGATTGCTGTCGTTCCAACCTCAATTATTCTGCATTTATTTGCAATATGGTTTATGAAACTATCTGGCGGGGCTCAAATTTGGTAAGAAATTATACCAGGTACATTCCCATCCAATTTGTGGAAGTAAATCCAGTTAAAACAAGGAAAAAATCTGCTTCCCGTCCTCAAACGTCAACAACAGCCTCCAGTAAGATAAGCTCTAACCAAAACTCTTCCGTAAACAAAAATAACTCAGAGACAAAGTCAAAAAAGTAACGCGATTACGTTAACACAAAGTAATACAAAAAAAACAGCCAACTACAAGAACCCGCAAAATCAAGCCATCAGGCAGAAAATCACAACGCACATCTCCATTAAGCAGAAAACAAACCTTTACTCCACGACCGAAGGTAAAACAATGAATCAAACCAGAGAATAAAACTTTTCCACGATCCAAACAAGACTCTACATCAACAAAAGCACAGAATAGACCTCGACCAGCTCTTACCCCCAGCATTCCACCACAGAATAAGCCCCAACCATTTCCTACCCCTAGTATTCCGCCACAGAATACGCCCCAACCAGTTCCGACTCCCAGCAGTCCCTCCAATCAAGGTGATATCAATAAACCTTGGGAAGGTAAACGGGAAGAGATTAAATTGGGGGAAAGTAAAAAATTACCTGAAACAAACCCCGTACCACCAACTTAGTCGTCACCAAATGAGCAACAAGCAGGGGGACTAATACTGAGGGTAAAAACCCTATATAGAGACGGTGTGATTGCATTGATAGTAAGTAAAAAATTAAGGTTCAATCTTCCAGATAAAATGGCCGTATATCAGGGTAGCCCCAAGGATACAGTAGATATTAATATTGCCAGTAATTATCCTGGCATCAAAGCCGCAAATATTCTTCCCAGTTTAGTCATCGAAAAAAATGGCAAATTTGAAGACGCATTTATTTTGCAGATGTCACCTCAAGAATTAAATACACAAAAGGCTACATACCAGAATTTCCTTAACAACCATTTTCGCTCTTAGAAATTTTTACCAGGTCATAATAATAAGGGCACAAAGCCAGAGGCGAGTAATTTAATTCTCAACATCACCATAGAAAGACAACAAAAACCAGATTTACCTGGCTCAATGCTTGAAAATCAGTAGAATCTGTGTTACTCTCGTGAGAGTAATAATTAGCGGGTGTAGTTTAGTGGTAAAACCTTAGCCTTCCAAGCTAATGATAGGGGTTCGATTCCCCTCACCCGCTTTCTAATTCGTATATTAACTAATTAGGGGTTGCTGAAAAAGTTCAGTGTGGAGTGATGGACAATTTAGTAAAAGATGAAAGATAATCTTTTATTAACTATCATTGCTTTAAATATAAACATCATTAATCACATTTGCATAAAAAAGGTGTAATCGAGATTAGATTATCCCACTAATGTCATTTTGTTAATCCAAATATGGATTGTTGCAAGAGACAACAAAGCATCAAAACAAGCTGAAATTCTTTCCCATCTGACAACAAACAAGACGACGATATTTTTTTTGAAACCATGGAAAACAACGTTCTTGTTGAAAAGGTGGGACGGAAATTTTAATGGGTATGCCCTTGTTCTTCTTTGTCTTCCAAAGCCGCTTGGGCCATTGCGGCCTAATACCACGTCTACGTAAAGCAGCGCGCTTATCCTTAGAATCGTAACTTTTGTCAGCAGCAAGCACTTTCAGGGGTTTACGGGGTCTACCGCGTTTGTTGATATTAACCTTTACACTGTCTAGAAGTGGTATCACCTGATCTGTTTCACTACCATTGGCAGGTGTAGTGCGATTGGATAAAGGCATTCCTGAGCCTTCAGTAAGAGTGTATCTTAAATACCCTTTCCTTTTCCACCGTAAGCAACACCATCAGCTCCGCCGTTTCCAGGGGGAAAAAGACCCGTCCACGGCGCCATAACTCCAGTTGATTAACCCTTTCTCTTGTCCAATCCCCAATATTCCTGGTTGTAAAGCCTCTAAGGTCCCGTCCAACTGCCAACGTTTGAGCCATCGATGTGCAGAGCTCTTTGATGCCCATATTTCTCCTTTTGGAACGTCACACCAACGACACCCTGTTATCAATATATACAGTAAGGTCTTGAGTACATAACGAAATGAAGAATGTGGCATTGCTCCTTCGCGTTTCTCTGGCGGTTTCGGAAAAATATCCTCAAACAAAGACCAGTCCAAATTACTCAGTCCTTCAAAACGTCCAGCCATCAGATGATATAACCCCTTTTACTCAACAGGCATATTATCACCTTCTGCTATTAGTGGGATATATTCATGCATTGACATAAAAAATTCAAAAAAAGCCGCCATAACCAAGTAGAAAGATTCATTCCTAAAAAAGTAATAGCAATTGCAGTTTCAGAAGTATGAGAAAGTTTAGCCATGATTCTATTCAAGCTAAATCTTCTTTTCCCTGGTAATCTGAGGGGGTTCGAAGAACTACAAGAAAGTGAAGTTGGGCAAAAAATAGCTCAACCGGAACGATTTATAGTTGAAATCTGCCTCAATAGAGCCAATTTAGACGCAATTATCCCACAGCTTTAGGATTTTTATTCTCCCAAAATCCATAACGTTTGAACTTGTAGACTAAATTCTTCACTCCAATAGTTGCCTTGACTGACTGCTTACCAATGGAACCCATTAACTTGCCTCCAATTTCATTAACCCAGTGACTAAAAACCTGTTCGACCTTAGCTCTGACTTGAGAACCCTCTCGATTCTCTTCTTTGTGTTTTGCAGTCAATGGATAATTGCGGTAGGCTCGTTCATGAATGTGACTGAGGAATTGTAAAATCTGTAGAATCCATAGTTCAATAGATTCATTCCGATAGGCACTATCTGCCCAAACCTCTTCCCCCTGGTTTTGCTCATCCAACAGTGCCCCTAACACTTGGGAATCATGCACTGAGGCATCCGTTACTTGATAGCGACGAATAAAACCGTACTCCACATCGATACTGATGTTGTTTTTATAACCAAAGGAACTCTGACCATTCTTTTTTGTCCAGGGAGCATCGGTATCCTTCTGGGACAAGCCATGAGGCGTTTGCTGCCAACTTTCGGTAATTTATCCTTGGGCAAGTTTTTGCTTCTCTTCCTTAGTATTATGCTGCTTGAGAACTGGAATCACTGTGGCATCTACTATTTGACCCCCCTTAGCTTGGTAGCCTTGGTCTCTCAGGTCGCGAGCAAATTAATTGCTCAAACAGTTATTCAATAAGACCCTGCTGCTTCAACTGCTGCCGAAATAACCAAACTGTAGTTGCATCTGGTACTGCTTGTGCTAGCCCCAAGCCCAAAAATCTCATGAATGATAGTTGGTCATTGACCTGGTACTCCAGTTCTTCATCACTGATGTTGTAAGGTTGTTGCAGCACAAGCATTTTGGGCGTTGCTGAATCAGGGGATCATTTCACTAAATTTTCAACGATTTCTCAATGATTTCAAACGCTAATTCATGCCGCACTTATGCAACGCCGCATTTTGAACATGACTATTGCATTTATGGGCTTTCGCCCAGCATTATTTTTTCTGGGCTTGTCATGCACTTGTTCTAAAATCGGACGAAATTATGACCACGGCACTGTCTCGTCTAACTTCATCAACCGGGTCTTCTTGCTTTCTAACTTCTGGTATCGCTGTTCAAGTTCCCCGACTTTTTTTATTCCATGGCGATTCAACCCCAGCTTATGCTCTCCCTATACTCTCATCTCGCTAGCTACTTGCTCAATTTTTCGAGGTGCCGACTAATAAGTAGCAGAGAAAGATAAAATATATGCATATAAGCTTCAAACAAGCGGATTTATATGTCACGAGCATACGAACGCCGGGATTTTGATTATATTCGTGAATGTGGTAGCGTTGAGCGCAATTATGCCCGTCCCATTCCAGGAGTTTTATTAATTGGTGGAGCAGAAGGGGATGCATCAGGAGAAGACCCCGCTACCAGGTGGTTTTTGGAACGTATCGACAGAGGGAATTACTTGGTTTTGCGTTCTGGGGGAGTTGGTTCCCAAGCTGGTTGGATTTGCGATTATTATCGGGATTTTATCGGTTCTTCCGCTGAACTTTCTATTGATAGTAGGGAGGGAGCTGAAGATCCAGATGTAATTGCATACATCCGTGAGGCTGATGGCTTATTTATTGCTGGTGGCGATCAAAATGCCTATGAGGATTACTGGGAAGGAACTCCGGTAGAAGATGCGATTAATTACCTAATTAATGAAAAAAGGGTTCCCGTTGCTGGTACTAGTGCAGGTATGGCAATTTTGGGAGAATATTATTATGCACCTTCCCGTGATGGAGTAATCAGTTCGGAAATTTTAGATGACCCTTTTCATCACAATACCAAGGATATTTATCACAGTGATTTCATACAAGTTCCTTTCCTAAAGAATGTGATTACTGATACCCACTTAGATAGAGCTGATGATAGCCTTCCAGAAACCAGATATGGAAGAATTTTCGGATTGATGGCTAGGGTACTGCATAATAATCACTATCAATTGCCAGTGTATGGTATCGGTTTAGAAGAAGGGTCATTTGTGGCAATTGATGAGAATGCTATTGCTCAGGTATTTGGGAATGGCAATAGAGAGGGACAGGATGCCTATTTTCTCCAAACTAATGGAATGTTACCAGAACAGATCAAACGGGGTTCTCCTTTGATTTGGGATTGTCAGGGAGAAGCGGTAAAGGTATATAGAATTTGTGGTACACCAGAAGGAACCGGACATTTTGACTTGAATCATTGGTCGATCGCAGATGGTGGAACATGGGAATATTGGTATACCACTGGTGGTTACTCTGGCTTTTATCGGCAAATTTATTAATGCAAAACACTCGTCTGAATAATTTATTTGATGCGAACGCCAAAAATCTGGGACAATTTTTTAGTAATCCTTGGCGACGTATTTCTTTGCTGCTGATGAGTTTTCTTATCGGCTCTTTTATGGGTACAGTTGTTGCAACTACTGCAGGACAACAAGCAAGAATAGATATTCTTATCGCTGCTTTTATAACTATTTTGACTGAAATAGCAAGTAAAATATTTTACAATCTTAGTCCTCAGCAGCAACGTATTCTTTGGATAGAGTCTCTCAACTATTTCAAGGTTGGTTTTATCTATAGTATGTATGTTGAAGCTTTTAAGTTGGGTTCTTGATTTGTTTTTTGGGAGTTTTATCACTGTTAGGTTTCTCCCAGTTGCATCGCAGCTAACATAGCTTTTTGGCTGACATCCTTATACAAGATATCTAAAAATTTCATCACTACATCGGCAGAAGTAATGTTAGTAAGGCTTTCCTCTTCTTTCGCTAGGGGAATTGTTCCTAATACATCTAATACGGTTTCACCACTAGATGGAGCAATGACTACTAGGGAAGATTCCAAGGGTTCATTGTATTCCCAAAAATTGTCAATATTTAGAGTATGAGTTTTTGTAATGCTTGATTCTGGCTCTTCTGCAGCCGTTGCTGCCATTTCTACACTATTACTGCGGAAAAGCCGTAAATCGCTGATAATTTGTTCTTTAGTACGACCACGTAATTGGAATAATACAAAAGGATCTTCACTAAAACGATCGCCTAGTTGATAGTATACTGCACCGATGTGTTTGCAAGGATTGGCTTTGTCTGGGCAAGAGCATTTACTATGAACATCTGATAGTGTAAATGGAAACAGAGATAAACCATTAGCAGCAAATGCATCTTCAATGTTTTGCGGCATTTCTCCAGCTAGTAGTTTTGCAGCGAAAACGGCTTTACTTGCCATGGTTTCCACCACGAAACCCCATTCCTCATCTGTAAATGCATCTAAAGATAGGGATAAACTGTAGGGTTCTACTTCGCTGCCTTGTACCTTGGCTAAAACCTTAGCACCCTTAAACTCAATGCTGAGGATATTTCCCTGACGGGCATACTTCCGGGCACGTTCTAAGCGTTTTTTGAAGCGGTAGGAATCTAGTAAATCTAACCAACGTTGAGACCACCATTCTCTACTTGCTTGTAAGGTTTCACTACTCATATTATTTGGAAAGGGGGTAAAGGGGACAAGGGAGAAATTGTTTTATTTTGATTTATTTTGATTTATTTTGATTTATTTTGCGAGCAGTTTAATTAAAAATGGTTACAAATGAGGGAGAGTGAAAAACTCCATATATCTCTGCTACGGCTCAACCGTTTACAATGGTTTATCTTTTTTTTTCTGACCACAATTAGGTCTGATAAGGCTTGAATGGTTTAGTTGGCAGTTCATTACTGTAACATAAGGTTGAATAGTTTAACTTTTAATCCTGAATGGGGGTGAAGAATTGGAATAGGTTCCGGTGTTAGATTCTGATGTGGTAATATTTACTAGCTATAATTACGCAGTAGCAAAGAAGCAAAAGGCGTTGCATAAGTGCGGGATGATTTAACTAAATTTTCAATGATTTCTCAATGGTTTCAAAAGCTAATTCATCCGGCACTTATGCAACGCCAAATAATCTATATGGCTCGATCATATCAATTTATTAGCTTCTGCGCCGCTCATGAAGACTGTATTTCGACCCAAAATATTAGTTTTAAAGATCGAACCATATTGTTTTTCCCCCTTTTTCCCAAAATTTGAATCTAGCACAAATGGTACTGTTTCACCGATGAGAGGTAAACCTAGACTACCTGGGGGAAAAGGATGGGATTGCTCTTTCATGGATAAAACCACTCCACTATATCTAAAGAAAACTTCTGACAAGCCAGCTAATAAACACTAATTTTATCGAGAGGATTTTTTTCATTTATCAGTTTGCATATTACACACATCTATATCAGGGCTTGCTTATCTGCAGAGGTATTACGAATCAGAAGTTACTATCATTCTTCGTCCTCCTCCCCAATAATGGTATCGCGGTTTAGTAGCAGTAAATTCCTCAACTGATTTGTATCCAATTCTGTCAACCAATCTTCCCCTGTACCTACGACTTGTTCGGCAAGTTGTTTCTTGCTTTCAATCATGTCGTGAATCTTTTCTTCCAATGTGCCGGTACAAACGAATTTATGAACTTGAACGTTGCGTTTTTGCCCGATGCGAAATACCCTATCGGTGGCTTGATTTTCCACGGCTGGGTTCCACCATCTATCAAAATGGAACACATGATTTGCACTGGTGAGATTAAGTCCCACACCACCAGCTTTGATGGATAGTATCATAATTGGTGGGCCTTGGGGATCATGTTGGAAGCGATCGACCATTTCCTCCCGCTGTTTTTTCCGAGTTCCACCGTATAAGAAAAATATTTCCTTTCCAAAACGTTTTTCTAAATAGGGTTTGAGTAGCTTACCCCATTCAGCAAACTGAGTAAAAATTAAAGCCCGTCCTGCGCCAGCAACACCGTAGGTATCGCCTTCTGATAGTAATTCTTCTAACATTTCCTGTAAACGCAGTAATTTACCGGATAATCTCGGTTCTGTGAGTTGTTTTTGTTTGAGGTATTGTTCTGGGTGATTGCAGATTTGTTTGAGTTTTACTAATAAAGCTAAAACCATTCCCCGTCGTTGCAATCCTTCTGCTTCGTCAATCTCTGCTAGAGATGAATCAACTACCTGTTGATACAATTGAGCTTGTTCTGCACTCAATCCACAAAATACGTTTATTTCTTGCTTTTCTGGCAAATCTTGAATAATATCGCGGTCTGTTTTCAAACGACGTAGGATAAACGGTTGTACTAAGGAACGGAGTTGATTTAAAGAAGATGTATCCCCATATTTTTCTATAGGCATAGCAAACCGTCGTTGGAAGAATTGACGATTTCCCAAATAGCCAGGATTGAGAAAATCTAAAATTGACCAGAGTTCTTGTAGTTTATTTTCTACAGGAGTACCAGTCAAAGCAACTTTAAAAGTGGATTCCAATTGTCTGACAGCCTGGGATTGCTTCGCTTCTGGGTTTTTCACATTTTGAGCTTCATCTAAAGCAATTACCTGCCACTCCACCCCTTGCAACGATTTTAAATCTCGATGCACTAAGGAATAACTGGTAATTACCAAGTCATGTTTATTCACCGCTTCAACAAACTTTTTCCCCTTGGGACGTTTATCACCGTGATATTGCAAAACTTTTAATGTGGGGGCAAATTTTCTGACTTCCCGTTCCCAATTCCCTAAAACAGAAGTCGGACAAACTAGTAATGTCGGTTTTTTTAGTGATTTTTGTTCTTGGAGATGGAGGAGAAAAGCAATGAACTGAATCGTTTTTCCCAATCCCATATCGTCTGCTAAACAAGCACCCAAACCCCAACGTTCCAAAAATGCTAACCAAGCCATTCCCCTTTCCTGATATGGGCGTAAATATCCTTGAAAACCAGAAGGCTTCGGTAAAGTTTCCAATGCTTTATTATTCGTTAGAGTAGATACCAAATCTTGTAAAGCACCAGATGCTTCAAAACTAACTACAGGGAGTTTCTCGATGGTTTGGGTATCCCCACTACTCAACCGTAAAGCATCTTCTAAAGAAAGAGACATTTGCTCCTTCCGAGAGGCAAAAAAACCTTGTGCTGTTTTTATATCCTGGGTTCGCAATTCTACCCATTCCCCGTTAATTTCCACCAGGGGACTCTTCAATGCCACTAATTTATCAAATTCTCGCTTGGATAAGGTTTGTCCACCAATGGCTAATTGCCACTCAAATGCTAACAAACTATCTAAACCCAGTCTTTCTGACTTTTTCCTGGAGGTTTTAGCAGCGATTTTCAAGCCCAGACGATTAGCCCAACCTTCTCTATTTGCCAAACTCGGGGGTAACACTACACCTAAACCATTATCCTCAAATCGCCATGCTACAGACTTGATAAAGTCATAGGCTTCCATGGGCTTGAGTTCACAAGATACTGGTTGGGAATCTTCTAAACTAGGAGCGATCGCAGGATATAATCTTAAAGCCAATCCCAAACTCCGTAGAAAAACCTCTTGGGGTTGTTTAATCGTTCTATTTTGATATGTAAAACTTTCTTGGGGATGATTCCAAATAGTTGCCGCATCGACTAGAAATTCTCCATCATCTATTGCTTGCAGCAAATATTCCAAACTCCAATTCTTCCCTTCTGGCTCTGGTGGTTGTAAACGAAAACAGCCACGAAACTGGTTTTTCCCAGTGAGTTGTGACTGCACTGGCATCGTCCAATATTTCAAGACTGCCTCCAGTCTTTCCAATCCCCCTGCCTCTGCTTTGATGGTATGACTAGTACCTGTTAATCCCTGTAACCATTGTCGCACCGTTCCTGATAATGCGGACATCACTCGTGGTTCTAAAAATGATTGAGAACTAACCATGGATTGGATTTTACTGTCAACAGTTGTGTGGAGAAAATCTAGGATTAATTCCTGTGGCTCAATAGGTAAACTTACAGAGAAAGGAGAATTATTTTCATCTGTGTTTCCTTCGACTCTGTTTAAGCTAAACCCAGTTTCATAGGTACGGCATCCTAGGGGCATTTTTTGGGCAAATTTTTCTAAACGAGTTCCATCCAGGGCACTATCCAAAAGTGCTTGCCATTTAGCATTAGTAGAACCATCAAGACATCTTTCAGTAGCTGGTAAAAATTTAGACCTGGCAATTAAATCTAAACTCCAACGGGCAACTTGAGACCAAAAACGTAAATCTCCGCCCACAAAGCTATCTTTCCCAGTAACATTTAATGGTAAAGAAGCCAGAAAAGCGATCGCAGATAAGGGCTGAAGAACCAAACCCTCTACTAGCCAAGGCTGTAAGCATGGCAGATATTTTTTTTTATCCATCCCAGAATTACCTAGGGGTAGAAGTGATAAATTATCACCCTTTTTTTCTGTTTTCATTGCAGTGGGTAGAGCAATGATTTGCCAATGGGTAGGAACAGATTGTGTACTAAGATTAGTCTTTTTAGTCTTAGATGGAGAAACTTTTGACTGGGAAACAATTAGGCTTTGCTGGTTATGAAAAATATTTTTCGCAATTGTAGGATGCTGGGAATTTAGCCATTCTCTCAGATATTCAGCAGACATTAATAGTGGGTATTGCGGTATATTTGTCAACTCACAGTTCACCAAATTGGTTTCTAAAGAACGCCAAGTTTCACCCCAAAGAAATAAACCGCTATCCCGATTATTGATTAACCAACTGCCGTGTAAAATTGCCATTTCTGAATCTACTTAGATTGTTTCCCAATTCAATACTGACTAAAAAACATAACAATTTCCAGTTTCATCACCGGAAAATAGGGCAATATCCCAAATGTTTAATTTTGTAGTGTGGATAGAAGCGTGTTCGGATGAGTTTGTTCGGTTTGCTCTACGTAGCTTGCTGTTTCACAGGAGTGTAGACATTACGCTTCTATGGGTATTTCCCCGTGGAAGTAGCTATTCATAGTTACGAAGAGGATAGCTCCCCATACTTCCAAAGCTATGGTAACTTTTCGCCTCTACCTTATTTTAAAGTTTTATGGTGCAGTTCTACAGCATCTCTCTCCAACCGCAGGAGTCTAGGTAGCAAGAGGCGATAAAAGAACTAGCTGCCTGCTAATCACCAGCTACCAACTAAAAACCACCAACCTTCAAATGTCAACATTTATTCAGTAAAAAGTTGTTTCCCTTTGTATGCAACTCCAACCAGCAATAGTACATAAATGTTAGGATTGCCACAGAGAGAGAATAGCGTGCATAGAAGGAAAAAGAACTGAATGGGAGAATTTGAGAAGTCAATATCCTTTGACGGAAGGGATATTCGACTGAAGATTGGTTTACTAGCTCCCCAGGCTGGTGGCTCAGTACTGATAGAATCTGGGGATACAACGGTTTTAGTGTCAGCGACACGTTCGTCTGCCAGAGAAGGCATTGATTTTCTACCCCTCACTGTAGATTACGAAGAAAGATTATATGCAGCCGGAAGGATTCCCGGTGGTATTTTGCGGAGGGAAGGTCGTCCTCCAGAACGAGCAATCCTCACTAGCCGTCTAATCGATCGGCCCCTGCGTCCATTATTCCCGTCTTGGCTACGTGATGATTTACAAGTTGTGGCATACACCTTGTCAATGGATGAGCAAGTACCACCAGATGTGTTGGCAGTAACAGGTGCTTCAATTGCTACTCTCATTGCTCAAATACCATTTTATGGCCCCATGGCAGCTGTACGGGTGGGTTTAGTCGGAGATGACTTTATTATCAACCCCACCTATGCAGAAACAGAAAGTGGAGATTTGGATTTGATAGTGGCTGGTTCTCCAGATGGTGTCATCATGGTGGAAGCCGGTGCCAACCAATTACCAGAAAGGGATATCATTGAAGCAATTGAATTTGGCTATGAAGCTGTACAGGATCTAATCCAGGCACAGCTAGATTTAATTGAAGAAATGGGTTTAATGATTGTTACAGAAGAGCCCCCCGAAGTAGATAAATCTTTAGAAAATTTCATTAGCGATCGCGCAACTGATGAAATTAAGAAAATCCTGGCGCAATTTGACTTACATAAAAGTACTAGGGATACAGCTTTAGACGCAGTTAAAGATACTATTGCCACTGCGATTGAAGAGCTACCCGAAACCGATCCAATTCGAGTCGCTGCCACCGAGAATGCGAAGGCTTTAGGTAATACTTTTAAAAGTCTTACGAAACAACTGATGCGCCGGCAAATTGTAGAAGAAAATATCCGGGTTGATGGTCGTAAATTAGACCAAGTTCGTCCTGTTTCCTGCCAGGTTGGTATTTTGCCAAAGCGAGTTCATGGTACTGGTTTATTCAACCGAGGATTAACCCAGGTTTTATCTACTTGCACCCTTGGAACCCCCGGGGATGCCCAAAATTTACCTGACGACTTGCAAACAGAACAAGCCAAGCGTTATCTACATCACTACAATTTTCCACCCTTTTCCGTAGGAGAAACTAGACCTTTACGCGCTCCTGGACGTAGAGAAATTGGTCATGGAGCTTTGGCAGAGAGGTCATTATTACCAGTACTACCGCCGAAAGAAGAATTTCCCTATGTGATTCGGATTGTATCTGAAGTTTTATCTTCTAATGGTTCCACCTCCATGGGTTCCGTCTGTGGCTCCACCCTATCCTTAATGGATGCAGGGGTTCCCATTTCTAAACCTGTTAGTGGTGCAGCCATGGGATTAATTAAAGAAGGGGATGAGATACGAGTTCTTACGGATATTCAAGGGATTGAAGACTTCTTAGGTGATATGGATTTTAAGGTGGCAGGTACAGATTCTGGAATTACCGCCCTACAAATGGATATGAAAATCTCCGGTTTGTCCTTAGAAACCATAGCCCTAGCAGTTCAGCAAGCCAAAGAAGCTCGCCTACATATCCTAGGAAAGATGTTGGCGGTTATCGAGCAACCCCGCGACGAAATGTCTTCCTATGCTCCCAGGTTGCTTTCCATCAAGATAGATCCAGATATGATTGGTCTGGTAATTGGTCCTGGTGGTAAAACGATTAAAGGTATTACTGAAGAGACTGGTGCTAAAATTGACATTGAAGACAATGGTACAGTCACCATCTCCGCAGTAGATGAAAGTAGGGCTAGAAGAGCTCGTAATATTATCCAAGGCATGACGCGTAAGCTCAATGAAGGAGATGTTTACGTAGGCCGTGTGAATCGTATTATACCCATTGGCGCCTTTGTAGAATTTCTACCTGGTAAGGAAGGCATGATTCATATTTCCCAACTTGCCGACTATCGCGTAGGCAAAGTTGAGGATGAAGTCGCTGTGGGTGATGAAGTGATTATCAAAGTGCGTGAGATTGATAGTAAAGGCAGAATTAATTTGACTCGCTTAGGTATTCATCCAGAGCAAGCTGCTGCTGCAAGGGAAGCTGCTAGTCGCTAATTTACTGTTTAAGGTATGGCTCTGAAAAGCTGTACCTTTTTTGTCTTAATGGGCCATAAAGCTCTCATTTGAGAGAAACATATAAACATAAAAGATTGTGATGAAAAATATTATTCACTCTCTACAAATGTTGAAATCCTGGACTGCCCTGAATTCCACCCAACAAGAACAGGGCAGTTCGGCGTTGCATAAGTGCGGGATGATTTCACTCAATTTTCAAGGATTTATCAATGCTTTCAAACCCTAACTCATCCCGCACTTATGCAACGCCGGCAGTTCTATAGAAGTAATGATGCAAGTTTGTGTAGTAAGGGGAAAAAAGTAAAAATTAACACTTTTTAGTACTAAGAAGAAGAGTAGTAGACAGTCCCAACCTACGACAATTAAGGGGTATATGAAGAAAGTCACAAAAGTAGAGTTATGCTTCCTAATTTACAGGAAAGAATATAAATAAAAACTTTACACAACTTCCATCTCTATATGCTAGATCTTCACCCTTTGATTGAAAAGAATAGGGAACATCCTTATCCTTATTACGGCAGTTTACTACAGCATCACGATCTGCAAAATCCCAAGATTCTAAATTACTCAGTACTGCTTAATGATTATGATTCTTTGGCTTGGGAACCCATTAATCCTGGAAGGCTAGCAATTTGGCAGATTGACTGGCAACGTTTTCGATCAGTTGAGCTTGAACGTTGGGATAGACACAATATCAACCAAGCATTACATATTTCTGTCAACGAATTTCATGATTTTATCCCACTAATATAATTTTGTTAATTCAAATATGGATTGTTGCAAGAGACAAAAAAGCATCAAAACAAGCTGAAATTCTTTCCCATCTGACAACAAACAAGACGACGATATTTTTTTTGAAACCATGGGAAACAACGTTCTTGTCAACAACGTGGGACGGAAATTTTAATGGGTCTGCCCTTGTTCTTCTTTGTCTTCCAAACCCGCTTGGGCCATTGGGGCCGAATACCACGTCTAGGTAAAGCAGCGCGCTTCGCTTATCCTTAGAATCGTAGCCTTTGTCAGCAGCAAGCACTTTCAGGAGTTTACAAGGTCTACCGCGTTTGTTGGTCTTAACCTTTACACTGTCTAGAAGTGGTATCACCTGATCTGTTTCACTACCATTGGCAGGTGTGGTGGGATTGGATAAAAGCATTCCTGAGCCTTCAGTAAGAGTGTGTATTAAAATACCCTTTCCTTTCCCAGCGTAAGGAACACCATCACCACCCCCCTTTCCAGGGGTAAAAAGACCCGTGCACCGCGCCATAACTTAAGTTGATTAACCCTTTCTCTTGTCCAATCCCCAATATTCGTGGTTGTAAAGCCTCTAACATACCGTCCAACTGCCAACGTTTGAGCCATCGATGTGCAGAGCTGTTTGATGCCCATATTTCTCCTTTTGGAACGTCATACCAACGACACCCTGTCATCAATATATACAGTAAGGTATTGAGTACATAACGAAATGAAGAATGTGGCGTTCCTCCTTCGCGTTTCTCTGGCGGTTTCGGAAAAATATCCTCAAACAAAGACCACT
>CBZS010000059.1 GCA_000613065.1 Richelia intracellularis
TTCACCTGGTTGATAGCCTCATTGCTAATTCAATGATGAGTTTGGGAGGTCAGGGGACAATGGAGGGAAATAATATCCGATGTGGCATAGAGGTCAGGAAGTTCCACGTAGTCAACCCCTAAAGCTTGACATTCTGGGTTATTGTAAAGATCATAGGCAGATACCTCACAGCCAAAGCTTTTGAGGATTTGCGCTACTAATATGCCAATTCTACCGGTGCCCACAATTCCCACTTTGCGAGCATACAAATCAAATCCCATTAATCCATCTAAGGAAAAATTTCCTTCCCGGACGCGATTGTAGGCACGGTGATATTTACGGTTTAAATTTAAGTTCATGCCAATAGTGTGTTCTGCCACCGCATATGGAGAATAGGCAGGAACCCGCACCACTTTCATCCCCAAACTAGCAGCATTAATATCAACATTATTAAAGCCAGCACAGCGCAAAGCAATTAACCGTGTTCCTCTCGCAACCAGAGATTCTAGGGTCAGAGAATCAGCTTGGTCATTGACAAAAATACAAACAGCATTTTTTTGATGAACCTATGCTCTTGTTCCACGAGGTTATTCAGAGACTTTACTTGCCTCAATTTACTCTGTTTATTTAATATTTATTCTTCTTTTAGTTCTTCAAATCCTGGAGTATAAGCAGGAATATTATCTACACTTATCACTCTATAATGTTTGTTATGTCTGGCTTTTACAACTTTTAAAAAAAATATTTGTGCTGATTTTCTATCTCGCTTAGCACTCAGCATAAAGTCTAATGTGTTGCCTTCACTATCTACTGCCAGATATCAATATTTCCATTCTCTTTTGACCTTTATATAGGTTTCATCAACTCGCCAGGAATTGTTAGCTGATTTGAGATAAGGACGAGTACGTTTATCAATTTCGGGAGAATACTCATGAACCCAGGGGCAGATGCTGGAATGATAAACCTTCAAGCCTCTATCTAACATTAATTTCTTCCAAATCTCGATAGCTTAAAGAGTATCGCAGATACCAACGAACATTCAGCAAAATAATCTGATTCTGGAAGTGACGCCATATAAAAGGTTATTTGGGATTCATCAGCAGACGGAAAGGAGCACGTATTATTGCTTGTATTCTAAGACACTACACAATGAACCTCGTTTTTTGCGACAGAACCAAAAAGGGCGGGTCTTTCAACCCACCCAAAAAATAAAATTATTCTGTTGCTAATTAACAGTTTTACTACGCTCACTGTTCGAGCGGAGAAACAAATTTAACCTAATAAAGCCTTCGCTTTAGCTAATACGTTATCAACGCTAAAGCCGAATCTCTCCATACAAACACCACCAGGAGCAGAAGCTCCAAAGCGATCGATACTTACGGTATCACCCTCAGTCCCAACGTACTTGTGCCAGCCAAAGCTTGCACCAGCTTCCACTGATAAACGCTTGGTAACGGCTTTAGGTAACACAGATTCTTTATAAGCTCCATCCTGTTCCTCAAACAGTTCCCAAGAAGGCATGGAAACCACACGCACTTTCTTGCCTTCCCCTGCTAACTTCTCAGCCGCAGTCACACAAAGGTTCAATTCTGAACCTGTACCCATCAAAATTAGTTCAGGTGTGCCTTGACAATCTACGATTGTGTATGCACCCTTTGTTACCCCTTCAATGGAAGTAGGATTTAAGTTGGGGAGAGCTTGACGTGAGAATGCCAACAAGGTGGGTGCATTTGCCTTCGCTCTTTCAATGGCAACTTTGTAGGCTCCAGAACATTCAGTACCATCTGCAGGACGAATCACAGTCAGGTTAGGAATTGCCCGTAATGAAGCTAATGTTTCGATGGGTTGGTGGGTAGGACCATCTTCCCCTTGTCCAATGGAATCGTGGGTCATGACCCAAATAGAACCTGCTTGGGACAAGGCAGATAAACGAATGGCAGCACGCATATAATCAGTGAAGATTAAGAATGTTGCACCGTAAGGAATTAAACCCGAACCATGGAGTGCCATGCCATTACAAATCGCACCCATCCCATGTTCCCGTACACCAAAGTGGACGTTACGATTTTGGTATTGCCCTTTCTGAAAATCTCCAAAGCCCTTAATTTCAGTCAGGTTGGAGTGGGTTAAGTCGGCAGAACCACCAATTAACTCAGGTACAATGGGAGCTAATTTGTTCAAACAAGCTTCAGAATACTTACGGGTAGGTAGTCCTTTGTCTTCTGCAGTGTAGGAAGGTAATGCCTTATCCCAACCATCGGGTAGCTTCCCGCTAACATAACGCTCAAATTCTGCTGCTTCTTGGGGATACTTAGACTTATAGGTAGAGAATGTTTGATTCCACTCTGCTTCTGATGCTGCACCACGTTCGATCGCTTTCCGCATATGATCCACAGCATCTTGGGGTAGAGCAAAAGGTTCATATTCCCAACCCAAGTTACTGCGGCTAGCTGCTACTTCATCAGTACCTAAAGCTGCACCGTGGATACCAGCGGTGTTTTGCTTGTTGGGAGCACCATAACCGATGGTAGTTGTTACCTTGATCATGGTGGGCTTATCAGTAACAGACTTAGCAGTTTCAAGAGCTTTAGCGATCGCGTCTAAATCGCTATTACCATTTTCAACGTGCAGTACGTGCCAACCATAAGATTCAAACCGCTTACTGACATCTTCAGTGAAGGCAATATCCGTGGAACCATCAATAGAAATATGGTTGTCGTCGTAGAGAGCAATGAGTTTACCTAATCCCATATGCCCTGCCAAAGAGCAAGCTTCAGCAGCAACGCCTTCCATGTTGCAACCATCACCTAAAATTACATAAGTATAGTGGTCAACAATTTTGGCATCTGGTTTGTTAAACTTAGCTGCTAGGTGTGCTTCAGCCATTGCTAAACCGACCCCATTGGCAATACCTTGTCCTAAGGGTCCGGTAGTAACTTCTACACCTTCTGTCTCGAAGTTCTCCGGGTGTCCTGGAGTTTTAGAACCCCATTGGCGGAACTGCTTAATATCTTCTATGGTAACGCTGTCATAACCGGTCAAGTGGAGCAGGGCATACTGTAACATACAGCCATGACCAGCAGATAGGACAAAGCGATCGCGATTAAACCACTTGGGGTTTTTGGGGTTAAACCGCATTAACTTATCCCACAGCACAAACGCCATTGGTGCTGCGCCCATTGGTAGTCCTGGGTGACCGGACTTTGCCTTTTCTACGGCATCGATTGCTAAAAAGCGAATCGAATTAATACACAGTTCTTCAAGGGATTGGGTTGCAACAGCCATAATCAGATTGTTTTTAACGACGGGTTAGCACTCTTTGAGCTTTTGTTGTTGGGGAAATTTTAGAGATTTTCCCCACCTCTCATCATCCCATTGGTACTTGTTGACCTGCAAGCGGTGAGAAGTCTGAGTTTTTTATTGAATAATGAAGTCTGAGTTTTTTATTGAATATTTACTTGTTGGCTTCTATGTTTCCCTGGCTGAATTTAATGAAATTGCAGCAGCGAATGCTTTTATTCCATCAGAATTAGTATGGTCTAACACTTATTTTATGAGTTCTTACCCCATACAGTTAGTTTATTTGACAACTAATTGTGAATTGCCAGTTGTCTTGAAAAACGCAGAAAACAAGGCAATAGTTGGGGTGAACAGAAAAGTTTTTGATTTAGTTTTGATTTATGTTCATATTTTCTTCCCTTTGCCCTTTACTTCTTACCCTTATCTGTTTTTCTACTTAGTGCAGATGCTCTGGAATAACTATCCAATCAAAAAACAGGAAAACTTAAACAATACAATTTTCTTTCCTGACTTGTAGGTTTGGGGCAGGGAGCAGGGGGGAAGGAACATCCTACTTAGATAATTGATGAAAAAAATCATCTGGAATGCCTTCTGGCTTCTGCCATCTGCCTCCTTCTTTTACTAAATATATTTCTTGAATACCAGGGTGACGTTATGACCACCGAAACCAAACGAATTAGACATTGCCACATCAACTGTTTGGGCACGGCTAGTCTTCGCTACGTAATCTAAATCGCACTCGGGATCGGGGTTTACTAAGTTGATTGTTGGTGGGATATGGTCATTAGCGATCGCTAGTACGGTAGCTACAGCTTCAATTCCTCCAGAACCACCCAATAAATGACCAGTCATGGACTTGGTAGAACTTACTGCCACTTTATAAGCTTGTTCCCCCAGTACCTTTTTAATGGCTGCGGTTTCTGTGGAATCATTGGCTGGAGTGCTAGTGCCATGGGCATTAATATAACTTACCTGTTCTGGAGATATTCCCCCATCTTTCAATGCCAATCCCATTGCCCTGGAGGCTCCCAAGCCTCCGGGTACGGGAGAGGTAATGTGATAAGCGTCACAGGTCATGGCATAACCAACCATTTCCCCATATATTCTTGCACCCCTACTCAGAGCATAATCTAACTCTTCAAGAATTAAAATTCCCGATCCCTCTCCCATGACAAAACCATCACGATCTTTGTCAAAAGGACGACAGGCATGGATCGGATCGTCATTACGGAAAGAAAGAGCCCGCGCTGCGGCAAAGCCAGCTACAGACAAAGGTGTAATTGCCGCTTCACATCCACCACTAATCATTGCTTGGGCATATCCCCCTTGGATAATGCGAAAAGCATCACCAATGGCATTAGAACCAGCTGCACAAGCTGTTACAGCACAGGAATTAGGTCCCTTTGCTCCTGTATGAATTGCCGTTAATCCAGCCGCCATATTAGCGATCATCATGGGAATCATGAAAGGACTACAGCGATCGGGCCCACGGTTGAGGTAGACTGTCTGTTGGTCTTCCATAACCTTTATCCCACCAACGCCAGAACCGATCATTACACCAACCTGTTCGGCGTTTAAATCATCAATTACTAGTTGTGCATCCGCTAAAGCCTGTTTTGCTGCTGACACACCAAATTGGGAAAAGCGATCCATGCGCTTGGCTTCTTTTCGATCCATATAATCGTGAGGTTCGAATTGTTTTACCTCACCTGCAATGCGGCAAGCATGGTTAGAGGCATCGAATCTAGTGATTTCACCAATCCCATTACGCCCACTAATTAATCCTTCCCAATATTCTGTCGGTGTATTACCAATCGGTGTAATCGCGCCAACACCAGTTACAACAACGCGTTTACGTTTGAAATCTGTCATGACTCAGTTAATGGTGGCTTTAGATGCAAGCAAAACAAAACAGAAACTTAAGGTCTGGGAACCAGGAAATGGATGTATAGAAAAGTTCATACATCTTTCCCAATCCTAGTCCTCAACTCACTTTTAGGCTGATGCAGCAACCTTATTATTGATATATTCCACAGCTTCCTCCACAGTGGTAATCTTTTCTGCATCCTCATCAGGAATTTCGATATCAAATTCTTCTTCCAAGGCCATTACCAGTTCCACTGTGTCTAAGGAATCAGCTCCTAGATCGTTAGCAAAGTTGGCTTCTGACTTGACTTCTGATGCATCAACACTCAATTGCTCGGAGACGATGCTTTTTACTTTAGTCAAAATTTCTTGGCTCATAAATTAAAATACCTCAACCAGTTGCTATTGTCGGCTCTTTCAGGGTGACATGGTTTTGAGCATATACATCTTATCGTCAAGGGGGATCGTCCGTACATAGTCAAGGAGTTTTCTTGGAGAAAATTTTCATCCATGTCTATTCAGTCATAGTTGATATCAACCATACAATGTCAAGTATCAAGAAGGAAGAGGAAAAAAGGAAGAAGCTTGTACTTCTACCAAACTGAACCCTAAGGGCTAACAGTTGCGATGCCAGCAAACCCAATGCCTTGATAAATAGCGGGGCTTATATCCTTTTCGTTTTTGGTCAATATATATGCCAATATGCTAGTAAATACATCTAATTGGGTTAAATTCTATGCAATATCAAACACTCAAGTATGCTTATTTCCCTGGTTGTGTTGCTCAAGGTGCTTGTGGGGAACTTCATCTATCAACTGTTTCCTTGGCTCAAGCTTTGGGTATTGAACTGATAGAACTAAAAAAAGCTGCTTGCTGTGGCTCTGGAACTTTTAAGGAGGATTCCCAATTATTAGAAGATACGGTTAATGCCCGTAACATTGCTCTAGCGGAAGAGTTGAATTTACCTTTACTCACCCATTGTAGTACTTGTCAGGGTGTGATTGGTCATGTAGATGAACGTCTAAAATCTGCTCAGCAAACTCAACCCGATTATATGAAACAGGTGAATGGTTTGCTACAGAAGGAAGGTTGTTTGCCTTATCGAGGCAAAACAGAGGTTAAGCACCTACTGTATGCGTTAGTTCAAGATTATGGTTTAGAGGCGATCCAAAATCAAGTAAGCAAGAGATTAACGGGTCTTAAATGTGCTGCTTTCTATGGCTGTTATTTGCTCCGGGGACAAAAATCTGTGCCAGAGCAGAATCCATTTCACCCAGAAGCAATGGAAAATGTATTTCGGGCTGTGGGTGCTACCCCTGTTTATTACCAAGGCAGAACTAAATGCTGTGGCTGGCCTCTTTCTAGCTATGCTACAACCGAATCTTTTCAAATGGCTGGTATGCATATCCAAGAAGCGATCACAGCTGGGGCTGATTGTATTGTTACTCCTTGCCCCTTGTGTCACCTCAACCTTGATTCCCGTCAACCAGAGGTGGCAAAGGTAATTGGTAAACAGTTAGGATTGCCAATTCTACATTTACCCCAATTAATTGCTTTGGCTTTGGGAATTAGTCCCCAAGCACTGGGTTTAAATAAACATATTGTTCCCACAAAACCAGTATTAACAAAGCTAGGTTTCTAATTATTAAGGTAATTTAAATCTTTGTTGATGTTAAGCATCATAAGTTCATTCATCCTGAGTATTTACTCATGATAAATCCACATATTTTGTGTTCCCATCTAATTATATTTATTTATGAAAGACATGCAGGGCTATATTCTTGAGAGTTAATGCTAATAATAACAGGAAGTCTTTAAGTAAACTTTAGTTGCAAATACTACCAGAATAATTTGAGAGTGATATTCTAATAATTGAAGCTAATGAAGCTTCCCTGGCAGATAAATACAGTAGCAACTTTAGTTAAATTAAGAGGTAAAAGCACTGTTTCGCTTAAATCTGTCTCGTAGACAAAAAACAACACCCATCTCGAGGGTTGATATTTCCTCAATGTGAGAATCAGGGGGCCCTGTCACTGGTTTATAAAACTTCATCTGTGAAGTGAAATTAGTTTACATCCCTGGCTAGAATAAGCTATGAGAGGAAATAAATCAGCTAGTAGAGCTTGGGTGTTGTTGTTTTAAAGGGCACATCTGGGTGTAAGCTCATACACAGTTAACTACTACCAGATTATTTGAGCAGTGCCTTATGTCAATAATTGCTCTGAGGGCATGGTATCTACAGGAATATGAACCGATTAGGGAGTTAGAGAAACGTCCTCCAGATATTCGCATTAGTAAGAAAAGTTTATTAAAGTCGGGATTGCGGGCAGATTTTTTAGAAGATAGCGAAGAAGTAAAGCAATCCTCCTGGTTTAGACGTTACTTGGAAGGGGAGAATATTGAGTTTTACGTCGAGGGTAGTGGTGGTTATTGCGTGGCTAACATTGACTTGATTAGCCATGAGATTTATTTCACCAAGCAGACGTTATTGGCACAATTAGAACCAACAATATTTTTTTCCTCCCAAGCAGAGTATGCAGAAGCAAGTGATGCTCTACGGGAAGAGCTGCAAACGAGTATAGAAAAATTGAACAAGCGATCGCGTTTACCTTTAACATTGGTAGAATCCTATCGCCCTAAGGAAGGTGCGTTACGTTTATCTTCAACCATGATGAGGAAGATTCGTAGAAGTTTATTATTTATTGCCGATACCACACCTATCGCCGCAAGTCAGCAGAAAGAAACTGCTACCGTGATTCCCAGCCCCCATGTGTGTGTCGAAATCGGTTATGCGATCGAAAGCAAGCGTACGGAGCAAATAGTCTTAGCGAGAATGGAGCGAACTGAGTTGAGTGGTGAGTCTCCCTTTGAATGGCAATCCTCACAAATTATCCAGTTCAGGGATACCAAAGAATTAGCAAAAACTTTACCCCAAGCAATCGAAAATCAGCTCCTGCGATTTAAATTATTTGTTTAGTTGATGCTTGACAGTATTCCTTCCTTCCCTCACTCTTCTACCTCTGGATAACCACAAGGGTTATCCCTACTAACTTCCCTGCATCCTACCTTCGTTAAACCGAACTTAGGTAGTGTATACTTTAACCTTACTTTTCTCATTAAAAAAGGGAACTGTTTGCATATAATCTCCCGTCTCTACCATCAGGTATGGATAGAAGAAATACATAAATCTTCCCTTGTACCAAAACTTACCCTTTTCATTCTGGGGTGATGTGGTTAACAATGGGTGGGGTATGTAGTAAATGATTCAATATTATGCCTAGAGCTGCAAGTGAATATGCGGTACACCTATTTATAGATGGTGGTCATACCGAAGAAGTACGTTTTCTGACTATTCAAGATTTTCAGAAATGGTATAGTAACGAACTAGTTCCCAAGTCTAGCTCTGAAGATTTTATTAATGTACCCATTAAAAATATTCAGGGAGAGTACATGGTGGTACGTCCGTCTCGGATTTCGGCAATCCGAATAGAACCAATATTTAGCTCTAGTGTAGAAAGATTTACGTAAAACATGAGAAAAAAACTTGGTTTACTGTCTTTGGGTTTGGGTATTCTCCTGGCTCATCCAGTTTTTTCAGTGGTAGCACAGGTTACTCCAAAATCTCGTCCATCATCAACCCCGACCCAACCACAGTTACAATTGCCAGTAGAGCCGGAAGTTGTTGAAACACCACCCCCGCTCAAGTTCTTGCGGTTAAGCCAAAATTGTCGTCCGCGACATGCTTGTCTGGGTTGGGATACTCAGCTTTTTTGGGGTGGTAAAGGTAGAGGCAAAGCAGGAGATCGCTGGGCTTTAGTACGTGCTATCGATCACAGTTTGCGTTATTTGAAAACACCTACAGCAATGCGAGCTTATGAAAACTATCCGGTGGAAGGAATTACCCGCGATCACGTTATTCGTAGTTTAGTGCGCTTTCGTCAGTTGGTAGTTAATTCTAAGTCTGCATCTCAACTACAAGATGCTGTACGTCGGGAATTTGATGTTTATAAGTCGGTAGGTAATGACAACAAGGGTACTGTCAAATTTACTGCTTACTTTGCACCAGTATATAAAGCGAGTAGTGTACGTACTGCTGAGTACAAGTATCCTCTGTATGGATTACCAGCAGACTTTGATCAATGGCCTACACCCCACCCTACCAGGGTAGAGTTAGAAGGTAAAGATGCTTTATTGGGTAAGAAAAGCCGTTTAAGTGGCTTAGAATTATTTTGGTTTCGCGATCGCTTGGATGCCTACATGGTTCATATTCAAGGCTCTGCTACCCTGAAGTTGACTGACGGCAGAACAACTTCTGTGGGTTATGCAGGTGGTACTGATTATCCTTGGACAAGTATTGGTAAGGAACTACTAAAGGATGGCAAACTACCATTAAATAAGCTAAGGTTACCTGAGGTTGTTTCTTTCTTTAAAAGCAATCCTAAGGAAATGAATAACTATTTTCCACGTTGGGAACGCTTTGTGTTCTTTAAAGAAACTAATGGTAGACCTCCCCATGGTAGTATTGGTGTCCCTGTTACTCCAGAACGTTCCATTGCCACAGACAAGTCCCTCATGCCTCCGGGAGCGTTAGCAATTGTCAATGCTTCTTTTCCCTATCCAACGAGCAATGGTAAACTAAGATACCGTCGGGTAAGCCGCTTTGTCCTGGATCAAGATACTGGTAGCGCAATTAAGACTCCAGGTAGGGTTGATTATTTTATGGGTAATGGAGATTTAGCTGGTAGACGCGCCGGAGTTACAGGTGGCAATGGTGGTTTATATTACTTACTATTAAAAGAATAATTTACACCTGAGTTTAAAGTTTTGATAATCAGGATTTTTGATGGAGTGGGGATAAATTAACCCGCTCTTTGATTGTGAGAGTATATTTCACTTCAGAAGACTTGTACCACATTAAACAATATTTCCGGCTGATAGAATTTCTAGGACAGAGAAACCCTGCCCCTATGCATTAATAAGATATTACCTCTTGGTTGTTGGTAGCACCTAGAACACCAATTCAGTAATGGCAAAATTTCTGCTCTGCTTAAGCTAAACAGTTTACCTTAAGCAGAGCAGAAAACAGTAGAGGGAAAAACAATAGCTAAATGTCAACCTTCAACCATAGATGATTACTCCCGATTACTGAATCGATACTCTAGTGGTACAATCCATGCAGCAAATCCATTATGTTTTGCTAAATTTAAGGTGGATAGGCTAATGCTAAAAATAACCAACGGTTAGGAATGACTTTTATGAAAAGCAAGCATCAATTTATTTACCCCCTAGTGTTGCAAAGCACAGTGGTATTTTCTACATTGCTGCTTTCCGTTGGTAATGTTGTTGCCCAATCTCCACACTGTACAGAGGTAGAATTAGCACAACTCCCCACAGATACACGAATCCAGTCAGAACTCAAGTCAGAAGTTGAGCGTGCTTTGGCTGGTACGCGACTTTTAGTGGCTTTGAGTTTAGTTATTTTAATTGTCTTTCCCGTCACAGTAGTTGGTTTCTTTTGGTTTTTGCGACGAGCTGTGATTCGGGAAATTGTTGATAGAGCAATTAGACAAATGCAAGAGTTGGAAGATTTACAATCCCAACTAACTACGGTGAAGGAAACTGCGGAAAAAAGTATTAAGAAAGCCAAGAATATCACTGGTGAGTTAACTACAGAAGTAGGGGTCTTACAGCATCAAATTCATCGAGAAAAGGACAATTTAGCAGTAGTTAGTTCTGATGTAGCAGATGCAAAGAAAAAGTTGTTGGTTGAATTGGAAGCACAGGTTAAGGAAGCGGAAGCGGAAATAGATAGTTTAGAATCAGAATTTAGCGATCGCGTTGAGAAGCTAAATTTAGGTTTAGAGCAACAAAAAGATAGTACGATTGAAACTTTTTATCAATTATTTGCAGATATCCAGCAACAAGTATCTAACTTACAAACAAATTCTCAACAGCAGCATCAGCAAGCTTGGGAAGATTTAAAGTCATCAAATCAAGAATTACTCCACCAATTTTCTCAGTTATACGAAGATGCACAGTCTGAGAAGCAAAGTTTACTGGAAAAGGTAGCTCAATTACAGCCAGAATTTACTAGAGAGTTAGCAGAATTAAAGTTAGATTCAGAGCAAGAAAAGCAACAGTTACTAGCAGATTTTGTTCAATCAATTGAGAAATCCAAATCCCAGTTATCTGATTTATATCAGGAAGCTCAACAGGAAAAACAAAGCTTGTTAGGAAGGTTGACAGAGTTACAACCGGAATTTACGGCAGAGTTGTCAGAATTAAAACTAGGGTTAGAACAGCAGCAAAAGCAAGTATTGGATGATTTGTTACAGTCCATTGTTCAGGTTAAATCTGAATTAGACAATTTACAACAAGAAGTAGAAGCAGAAAAGCAAATTCTGGTAACACAAATGAAGGAATTAACCCCAGAATTTAATTCCCAACTATTAGCTTTACGGCAAAAAGTAGAAAAGAAACAACAGCAAGCATTAGAGGATTTGTCAGAATCTATTGCAGAGGTTAAATCCCAGTTAAGTAACCTGAACACCGATGCACAACAGGAACAACAAAGAGTTCTCAGAAGTATAGATAAATTACAACCAGAGTTATCTGCACAGATGAAAAACTTGTTGACAGAAACTCAAAGAAGGAAAGAATATATTGTTGATGATTTAGAAAAATCTGGCTCTGAATTTCAATCTCAATTCTCTGGATTAAAGTCATATATTCAAGCACAAAAGGCGAGAATTCTTCAAAGGTTAGAAAAAATCGAAGCAGATTTTGTCTCTCAATTGGGAGAATGGCAAACCTATGCGGAGGAGCGTAGGGAACAGATGCTAGCACAGGTTAGCGAATCAACTATACCATCAGTAACATCAGTTATAGAGCCAGAGGCAAGTGTTACATTTACACCTATAGAAATATCTGCAAAATCAGAGGAAGATGTAATAGCCACACCCATAGAAGAAACTTCCGAACAATTAGTATTAATTGAGAACTCAGCCACAACTCCTACTGAAGATAATTCTCTTATTGAGAACGAAGAAAATGGGGAAGAGATTACATTGGAAGATACATCTGAAGCATCTACCGTAATTTCAGAAGAAGAGAAACTACCAGTTGTGGAGATATCCGATGTAGAAACACCATCTGTAACTCCCAGTGAAGAAGAATCATCAACTATCGATACATCTGAGATTGATGATTACCTCCAACAAGGAGAACTACTTTTAAGTAAAAAGCAGTATGAAGATGCGATAGCAATCTATGAAAAAGCAATTACAATCCAATCAGATAACCCAATACTTTGGCTAAAAAAAGGTATTACTCTAGGTCGATTAAAGCAATATAAAGAAGCGATCATAGCTTATCACCAAGCCATTAAAATCAAACCAGATTACCATCAAGCTTGGTGTGATTTGGGGGTAGCATTTGGTAACTTACGCCGTCATAAAGAAGCATTTAAATCCTTTGATAGAGCTGTACAATATCAACCAGATGATGCTACCGCTTGGTTTAATAGAGCCATGGCATTAGAAGAGCTGGGAGAATACGAGCAAGCGATCGCTTCTTTTGATAAAGTAGTGAAACTTAACCCTGAAGCTTATAAGGCATGGAATCGTCGGGGTTATGTATTGGTGATGTTGGGGTATGATGATGATGCGATCGCTTCTTTCGATCAAGCCTTAAAAATTAAATCTGATTATCCCAATGCTTTTTACAATAAGGCAGCTTGTTACGCTCTCCAACGTGACATTGATTTAGCAATCGAGAATTTACGACAAGCAATTAATTTAAATCCTGAGTATCTAGAACAGGTAAAAACCGATATAGATTTTGATGATATTGCTAATGAATCTAGTTTTCAACAGTTAATCTCAGGATAGAAAGTGGATTGGGTTGGATTATTGTTCTTGAAAATGTGAGGTCAAGATCACATCGCAGTTGATTACTAACCCATGGCAAAATTTGTCAATTGTCTTTTTAATGTGAATAAAATCCAATTATAATCTTTTTTTAAGAAGTTAAATTAAATCAAAAATTTTCATTATTGAAATCTATGCTTATTTTCATACCATAGATGAAAGAGTTTTTAGTGCCCATATATAGTAGGGCACCTGGAAAAATTGAGCAAGTAGGTCGCGAGATGAGAGTATAGGGAGAGCAGAAGCTGGGGTTGAATCCCCATGGAATAAAAAAAAGTCGGGGAACTTGAACAGCGATACCAGAAGTTAGAAAGCAAGAAGACCCTGTTGATGAAGTTAGACGAGACGGTGCCGTGGTCATAATTTCGTCCGATTTTAGAACAAGTGCATGACAAGCCCAGAAAAAATAATGCTGGGGGAAAGCCCATAGATAGATGCAATAGTCATGTTCAAAATGCTTGTGCTGCAACAACTGTACAACATAACATGAGTGATGAAGAACTGGACTACCAGGTCAATGACCGACTATCGTTCATGAGATTTTTGGGGTTGGGACTACCAGAACCAGTACCAGATGCAACTACAGTTTGGTTATTTCGGCAGCAGTTGAAGCAGCAGGGTCTTATTGAAGAACTGTTTGAGCAATTAATTTGATAGGGACCTGAGAGACCAAGGCTACCAAGCTAAGGGGGGTCAAATAGTAGATGCCACAGTGATTCCAGTTCCCAAGCAGCATAATACTAAGGAAGAGAAGCAAAAACTTGCCCAAGGATAAATTCCCGAAAGTTGGCAGCAAAAGCCTCATAGCTTGTCCCAGAAGGATACCGATGCTCCCTGGACAAAAAAGAATGGTCAGAGTTACTTTGGTAAAAAAAACCACATCAGTATCGATGTGGAGTACGGTTTTATTCGTCGCTATCAAGTAACGGATGCCTCAGTGCATAATTCCCAAGTGTTAGGGGCACTGTTGGATGAGCAAAACCAGGGGGAAGAGGTTTGGGCAGATAGTCCCTATGGTAGTGAATCTATTGAATGGATTCTACAGATTTTACAATTCCTCAGTCACATTCATGAACGAGCCAAGCGCAATCATCCATTGACTGCAAAACACAAAGAAGATAATCGAGAACGTTCTCAAGTCAGAGCTAAGGTCGAACACGTTTTTGGTCACTGGGTTAATGAAATGGGAGGCAAGTTAATGGGTTCCATTGGTAAGCAGTCAGTCAAGGCGACTATTGCAGTGAAGAATTGAGTCTACAACTTCAAACGTTATGGATTTTGGGAGAATCAAAATCCTAAAGCTGTGGGATAATTGCGTCTAAATTGGCTCTATTGAGCCAGATTTCAACTATAAATCGTTCCGGTTGAGCTATTTTTTGCCCAACTTCACTTTCTTGTAGTTCTTCGAACCCCCTCAGATTACCTAAGACTTGATTAATCGAGGTGCCCAGTATCAAATATGTGCTCTATTCTACATTTGTATAAACAGATTATAATTATTGTCTTTTAACAAAATTTTTGAATATATTATCTGTGTTTTTATAGCTCCTCCATCTCACAACCTCTTCGTTGCTAGTACCATCTACTAATAGTATTGATAAAATTATTGTATTTTAAAATGTATAAATGAATTATATTTTATACAGATAAGATATCTTGTTTGATAAAATACATTGAGAGAATAACATACTCTATTACAATAAATATTTATAAATAGACTAGAAAATAATCCAGATATTTATAGTTAGTTAAGCTGCCATAAAGTAGTAACTGATTTAGCAGTTATAAATGCTAAATCATGTTTTAATTTATAACTGCTAAATCATGATTATGTTTATGTCATAAATAATTAGAGCACATCCAACTGGATAAAATGCCACAAATTAGATGACTTATCACAACTCTAAAATAAAACTAAATTTCCATATATCATTCATATAAGTATTTTCCTCTCAACCATATCAAATCAAATAATACCTCATCCCAAATTAATCTCCACCATAATAAGTCAGAGGAGTCTACTGTCAATGTTCCGGAAATGGCTGCGTAAAATCCCACTGACATGGCAACAATTAATGAAGGAGAAAATTCGCCTTATTGTAGCACTAGCAGGTATCGCGTTTGCTGACATTTTAATTTTTGCTAACACGGGTTTTGAAAGTGCTTTGTTTGAAAGCTCCACCGCCCCCCACAGAAATTTAAATGCAGATTTATTTATAGTTAATGCCCATTTTGAAACAGTATATTATGTCAAAAGCTTTCCCCGTCAGAGGTTGTATCAAGCAAGAGGATTTTCAGGAGTAGAATCAGTAACTCCCCTCTATATTTCTTTAGGAACTTGGAAAAACCCTGAAACTAGACGCAGTCAAAGAATTTTAGCATTTGGAGTTAATCCAGCCGAACGCGCATTTTTATTTCCAGAAGTAACCCAGAATTTACACAAGCTACAAAGTCTTAATAATATTTTATTTGATCGTACTTCCTTACCTGAGTTTGGTCCGATAGCATCTTTGTTTCAACAACAAGGTAGGGTAGAAGGTGAGTTAAATAATACTACAGTTAGGGTCAGCGGCTTATTTGCTTTGGGGGTTTCCTTCGCTGCTTATGGAAACGTAATTACTAGCGATTCTACTTTCCTACGCTTGTTCCCATATCGCAATCTAGATCAAACAGAGGTAGGTTTAGTTAAACTACAACCCAATACAGATATAGAATCAGTTGCACGTAGTCTCAGAGCCAAGTTACCGGAAGATGTGATGGTTCTGAATAAAAAGGCTTTTACACAAATGGAAGAGAGATATTGGTCACAAACCACCCCGATTGGTTTTATTTTTAGTTTGGGGGTGGTAGTCTCATTTACCGTAGGTATCGTAATTGTCTATCAAATACTGTATTCTGATGTTTCTGCTCATTTAACAGAGTATGTCACCCTCAAAGCCATGGGATACAGCGATCGCTTTTTATTAGCACTTTTATCTCAAGAGGCTTTATTGTTAGCAGTCTTAGGTTATATACCCGGGTTTATCCTCACCATAGGACTCTACAAAATGACCGCATTAGCTACCATGCTACCCATTTATATGACTATAGAAAGGGCAATACTAGTATTAGTTCTAACTTTAGTTATGTGTTTAATTTCTGGAGTGATCGCTATGGGAAAATTACAATCAGCGGATCCCGCAGATTTACTTTAGTCTGGATATCCTCATAACTTCCTCGCAAGCTAATTGTTATTATGTATTATGTAGACAGTGAAGGGATTTTAATATGGGTAGAAATATAGAAGAAACTAATAAAACTATAGATACAACTGCGTCTACAATTGCCACAGAGCCAGATGTAAAACCCAACGAACAAATTAGCTCCGAGGAATTCAAAATTTCTGGGGATTTACTCGTAGGAAAGATAAAAGAACTGATTCATGAAGGTAATATTCGTCGCATAATTATCAAAAATGAAGAAGGTAATACCCTAATGGAAATTCCCATGACTGTGGGTGTAATTGGTGGTGTTGTCAGTGCAGCCTTTTTCCCTCTCATTGCTGCAATTGGTGTAATTGGGGCAATGGTAGCACATCTGACCCTTGTGATTGAACGTCAAGAATCAGATGAGCCCCAAGATGATCATAAAAACTAAATAAGATTCTCATGGTCTTTATGCAGTTTATCTGGCAAAATTGCTGTGATTAACAATTTCCAATTGAGAAACTGTATATATGGCTCCAGATAATCCTATTTTTAATTTATTTGCCGCAGGTGGAGTAGTGATGTTCCCCCTGTTGGCATTTTCTATATTAGCGAGCGCTTTAATTATTGAACGGGTTATATTTTGGTTACGCTTGGGTAGTTATCAAAATTCTGTGGTATATGAAGCAATCAACCTTTACCGAGATAATAACGTTGTTGGAACTTTCGAATGTTTGCGTAAAAAGACTGATTTGCCCATAGTCCGAATATTTTTGGGGCGTTGCATAAGTGCGGGATGAATTAGCGTTTGAAACCATTGAGAAATCGTTGAAAATTTAGTGAAATGATCCCGCAATTATGCAACGCCTATTTTTGCAATCTTGGCATTTTTCATTATCTCCACCATGTTTTTAACCAGACAGCAGGGTTTACCTGTGAATTTATCCAATGCACTTACGGCTAAACCTCAAGTGTCTGAAGATGCAATTACTGTGACTGTTGATAGTAAAGGTAAAATTAGCCTGAATAGTAAAGCAGTAACTTTAAATACCCTACAACCGAAGTTACAAGAATTAATTGGTTCTCAACCGCAAGTATTAGTCATGGTGCAAGCAGATAAACGAGTGAATCACGGCACAGTTGTGGCTGTTATGGATAAATTGGGGCAAATGGAAGGTGTACAATTAGCGTTCGCAGCGGAAAAATCACAGTAAAATTAGCGATCATTGTTATGAAGAAGAAATGGAGCTGTGATACAGTAAGCGGGAGCATCCCAATTTTTGAAATTTACCAAGGTAGGTGAGTCGTCATTACATTACGCACTCAAAGAGGAGCCATTACGTGTCTACGCAATGACAAAATCTGTTTTTAAACATTTGGGATGCTCCTCAGTAAGCAGAGTTAGTCTGAAGTTACCCTTTGACGATAAAACGAAAGATATGCATAGTGAGACTTACAGAGATTTCAAGTCCAAGCTTACTGGGTACAAATCATGCTAATTCCGATTAAATCTATTACTCTTTGTTGTATAGCTGTAGGCTGAGTAATCTTCTCAAAAACGAAGGATTTACTACCAATTGTTATAGAAATTGTATTTTTAACAATTGTAGCTAAATCATCCAATAAAGTTTGGAAGCTATGAACGGGCAAATTATCTGAGGTACGCTTTTTATTCGCTTTATTTTTAGCTTTTTCGCTCTTTTTGGCAGGAGATACAACAGACTCTTTTCTCGCTGCTGCTGCTTCCCAATCATCTTCATGAAAAAGTATTGTAGCTAAAAGTTATCGCATATGCGATTCTACATAATAATAAGACAACATACATAGAAATATATGGGCTTTTACACGTTCGGCTGTATAGTGGTAAATTAGACGAACTTTTAAATAAACAGTTTTATAACTACGGAAAGCTTGTTTTACTTGTGAGAGATTTTTATCGGCTTTTACCGTATCCGTAGCAGATAAAGTTTTTTCATCCAAAGATGTACGAATTATAATATATAAACCATCCAATACTGCTTCTGCATCAATTCTTGACTGATGATTTCTCTGATATGAAAAACTGTTCTCTTGTATCTTAATAAATTTACCTACTCTTACACCAATATTATCCTCGCCTTTTAGTGGACGAGCTTTTCCTCACGGGCATGGAGGGTTTAAGCCTGTTTTATATGCCGAATTACATAGGATTTTCAAATCATTATCAGGAATTTCTAGGGTTGGATCGATTTTTCGAGCTTTGTTATAAGCTGTGACAGCCTCTTGGTATTTCCTTTGCTGTACAAGTTTTTCACCCTGTTTGATGAAGGCTGGTGCTGCTGCAATTTCTGGTTCTAAATCCAAGTTTTGGTTCAATGCTTTGGCTTTATTAAACATCCTCAAAGCAAGGTTATAATCACCAATTTTTACTAATGTTTGAGCATGGGATACAAGTACAGAGCTTTCCCATACCTGAAATTATCGCAGTCTTTGGGGATTGTTAATCAGGTAATTGTGGAGTAAATCACACCCCTCTAGCATTAACTTGTCTAAATCAAAATTCCACAGTTTGATGGTGTTGTCTGTACTAGCAGAAGCAATGGTTTTCCCATCTGGTGAGAAACTGAGGCTATAAACCTCACTGCTATGTCCTTTTAAGGTTTTGAATTCAATCTCTTTGACTCCATATATAGCTTGGTGCAATGTTGTCACAGTTTGGGTTCTAGTGTTGGGTTTAACCCAAAATTTGGATGTATTTTTTAATCTATCACCTGCTTTTAAGCTTTCTATCAATGCTTCTCTATCTAGATTTGCTTCTACATACTGCTCGCTTTCACTCCTCATCAAATTGATTTCAGCATTTATAGCATTTCCATCTGATTCCACCCCAAATGTCACCGCCACTGGTGTTACCCCTACCAAACCCGAGCAATATAAGCCTCTCGCAATCGTCTCTTTAAAAATCGATTTCACTTCGCTTGCGCTTCCTGACGCTGCTGTCTCTCCCGTTCTAACTCCGCCAACAACTCCGCGCCCCGTTGTTGACGAATAAAACCCACCAAATAATCATGCACCAATTGATAGCAATCAGCAGGGGATTGGGGAATAAAAAATACTATCCCCGATGTCACCAAAATCTCTAAAACTAAATCTAATTTATCTACCTCTTTTGCCAAAGCTTCCGCTAATTCTGCCCGAGTTTTCAGCGGACGGGTGTTGTTTTCATTGGTGAGTAAATATAAAACTAATTGTGCTACCCGTTCATTTTCTTCCCCGCAGTGGTGGAAGACTGCGGGGAAGAAAATCGATCTACCAGTGTTTCCTTCGTGCCAAACTCCTGATACTCCAGCAAAGTGGTAATCTTCTCCGTTTCCAATTGCGTCCCCACCACCTGCAACTCAATGGGGCGCACTTCCCCCACATCTCCCGCCAAATCCCTTACCAATTCATCAATCAGCGCAAGCTCTAAAACAGCAGACTTTTCCGTCAGGCTGTTGATTACCGTTTTCGCCTCCTGGGGGGAAAAGTTACCAAAATAGTAGCGAATATTTTTATTGAGAATATCGTTATTTGTCTCCTGTAAATTCGTTAAGCGATCACATTCTAGTAAATAATGTAAATAATCTTCCCGTAGGTATAAAATTACTTTCACATAGGGAATATCTATACTATCCAAACATTGGTGTAAAAATTACCAGAATTTCTGCCTATCAGCTGGTTGGGGACAGTTAAAGAAAAACTCCTCAAACTGATCAAAAATGAGAATTGTCAACAGATTTCTGTCTGCATTGTGGCGTAATTGTTGCAGTATTTCTCCTTCATACTCATTCCTAGTCTCTGGCTGTGAACCCATTGGCTGAAAGGCTCTACCTCGATTCTCGTCAGTGGAGGCGGAGCCTCCTGGGAGGGCGTTCCCCGGCGGAGCCAGGGAACGAGTGCTGGAGACAAGCTGATTCCCCACTTCTCCCAACCAATCTGTATAAACCCTCACCACCATAGCTAAAGGCTGCCGACCCTCCATTCTGTTAATGTGCTGCAACGCTGGCACTAAACCCGCAGTTCTCAGAGAGCTTTTCCCTACCCCGGAAGGGCCATAAATCACAATCAATTTATTCTGATTACGGCTGAGGCGTTCAACTAAACGATTCACGTCTTGCTGTCGTCCAGAAGCCTTGATTTCTTGGGCAATATTCTCCGTGTTGAAATCGCCGCTATGCTCCAGTAAATCCAAGCCTATAGATGCAAATGGTACCAAAGCCGGGTTTATGACTTGTCGTTGCGATCGCAGTCTTCCTGCGCCAAGAAAAGCCCGCAAGCCATATTGTTGTTCCACTGCAAATTTCTCTTGCTTAATCCGAAATGCTTGCAAGTATTTACTGTATTGAAAGTATAAATTATGTAGAGGTTATAAAATCCGAGTGTAAAGTTGGGGATGGTAATCTGGGATGGCTTCTTCTTGAGCCATTTTCAATTTTTGCAGTGCTGATGGTATTTTCTTGAGATGTTGCAGTGCTTGGGAGATTAAAAACAAATACCAACTTTTATAGAGTTTGGAAGTTAACAAAAAATGGCTATCATGTTTTGTATTTACATCCCTTTCATTCACTTTTACCGAGGAAGAAGAGAGAGATATTTCATGAATTTTTAACGCAAGCTGACTACAAGCTTTTGCATGATCCCAATTGTCCCTTCCTAAAGCGACCTCAGCCAGCAAACCGTAAGCATAAGCCAATCTAGTATTATTAGGATAGATATTGTTCAACTCAATGACTTGTGTCGCAACCTTCTGCAATTCATCCCACTGTTGCAGTTGAAATAGGGTTTCTCCCAAAGGAATGATAAACTTAGCAACTAAATCTAGGCGATTGACCTGCTGTAATATCTCTATACACTGCTGATAATAATCCCGCGCTTTAGTGCAAGCTGATTCATACTCCCCACGGTGCTGCACCGCATATCTGCGCCACCACAACCCCAAATGAAAAAGCACACAAGCCCGCCTTTCTTCCTTCCTTCCCTCCTCTTCTGTTTCCCAAAACGCCAGACTTCTTTCCCACAATTGACGTGCTTGCTCCATATCATTATTAGGCGTTGCATAAGTGCGGGATGATTTCACTAAATTTTCAACGATTTATCAATGGTTTCAAACGCTAATTCATCCCGCACTTATGCAACGCCTATTATTAATATAGGCATCCCGTCCTAAAATAAATTTCTCCGAGGCATGAATATATCCCACTAATATAGTTTTGTTAATCCAAATATGGATTGTTGCAAGAGAGAAAAAAGCATCAAAACAAGCTGAAATTATTTCCCATCTGACAAGAAACAAGACGACGATATTTTTTTTTTAACCATGGGAAACAACGTTCTTGTTGTCAGATAGGACGAAAATTTTAATAGGTCTGCCCTTGTTCTTCTTTGTCTTCCAAACCCCCTTGGGCCATTGCGGCCTAATACCACGTCTAGGTAAAGCAGCGCGCTTATCCTTAGAATCGTAGGCTTTGTCAGCAGCAAGCAATTTCAGGGGTTTACGGGGTCTACCGCGTTTGTTGGTCTTAACCTTTACACTGTCTAGAAGTGGTATCACCTGATCTGTTTCACTACCATTGGCAGGTGTGGTGCGATTGGATAAAGGCATTCCTGAGCCTTCAGTAAGAGTGTGTATTAAAAGACCCTTTCCTTTTCCACCGTAAGCAACACCATCACCACCGCCCTTTCCAGGGGGAAAAAGACCCGTCCACCGCCCCATAGCTCCAGTTGATTAACCCTTTCTCTTGTCCAATTCCCAATTTCGTGCTTGTAAAGCCTCTAACGTCCCGTCCAACTGCCAACGTTTGAGCCATGGATGTGCAGAGCTCTTTGATGCCCATATTTCTCCTTTTGGAACGTCAGACCAACGACACCCTGTCATCAATAATATATACAGTAAGGTATTGAGTACATAACGAAATGAAGAATGTGGCATTCCTCGTTCCCGTTTCTCTGGCGGTTTCGGAAAAATATCCTCAAACAAAGACCACTCCAAATTACTCAGTCCTTCAAAACGTCCAGCCATCAGATGATATAACCCCTCTTACTCAACAGGCATATTATCACCTTCTATTATTAGTGGGATAGAATCTTCTAACTCCGGTTGATGATAGCTATGACTTTGTAACTCCCTCAACCCTGACTCAATTTCTCCAGATTTAGCAATATCTGTTGTGGGAGTTGTAGAACTAAATAAATCTGCACCAGTTGCTAAAATCCCATTAAATACCCGTTCTATTTGCTCCTGAAGAAACTCTATTAACTCATCAGTTGCGATATTAATCCATTGCAAAATATTATTAGTTTGGGGTTCTAAATACTGCCTTAAGCGACTTCTCAGCTTTGGACTATCCTTCGTTTTTGCCGTAATTTTAGCAATCTTCAAAGGCAAGGAAATCTCAACCTCAGGCTTTAACTCTATGGGTCTCTGCAAAAAATCCAGAATCTCATTCAGTAATTTACCCAAATATCCAGGTCTTAATTTGATGCCAAAATTTTCTAAATTATCACTGACTTGACGGGTAATAGCCAGCATGACATCAGTCACATCCACATCAGCCATATCTAAGTCTTGGGTAGACTCAAAATACACCACATGAAAACCTTGCCGCTTTAACTCTGCTTCCAGCCGCCTTAACACAGTAGACTTACGACAGCCAATATGTCCTGTAAACAACTGACAAGTAGCTTTATGGGGAGATAGCCTGGTAATAGTCCGTTCTAATTTTTCAATTACCTTAGCTCCCCGCACCACAGAAAAATCTATGTAATATCGCCGGTCGAAAAGATTATTAAATACTAAAGTTTTACTAGGATTACAATTATCAAAAAAATCTTGTAAATTTAGCTTGGGTTTCATTATTATTTGTAATCCTCCTTATCCCTCAGAAAAGGGTTGCATCAAAAGAGAAACATCATATAATTTTGTTATAATTTTTACCCTTAAACAGTTCAAAACCAATCTTCGCAACAAAATATTATTGTCCATAATTTCTGTTTACAGGCACAATATCATGATATTAGCTGTGATGAATAAATTCCGATAAATAGGAATAGGAGAAGTACAATTAGCGTTCGCAGTTGAAAAATCACAGTAAGATAAATGAACGGGCAAGCTTTATTTACCGAAATGCTACCCTGGAGGTATATTAACCAAACCTTTGCAACCATGTCTATCGCTCAAGATTTATCAACTTATGAAAGTGGATATTGATTGGAATTATTAGTTAGAGAATACTTTAAAAACGCAATAAAAATCTTGGATAATTTACATGGTAATAATAGCTATAAGACCCAAAATTAAAATGAATAAGATTATTTTAAAATACTTTAAAATAATCTTATTCATTTATAAATAACATATAACGTGGCAAGCTGCCCACCCTACAATATTTAATATTTTAAATGTTCTCATTATTGCAGTTTTACTGCTGCCCTTTGCAAAGGTAATACTTCTTCTAAAGTTAATTCATGGTCAGATGTAAGATGGCTGTTACAGCAAATTGTACTAAAAAATAAAGGTTTACCTACCAATTCCGAAAAATATTTTTCTAGTAATAATCTAGAGGTAATATCTCCTAATAAATCACCCAAGTCTTTTGTCAGTTGGTCTTTGTCATCACGGTGTACCATTCTAAATTTGAATGGTTGTTTGCCAACTATTTCTTTAATTGCTGAGTCAAAATTATCTGGTTGATTTTTCGCATAAGCTAAGGATACTTCTTCTATAAATTGCCAAGCTTGGGGGAAAATTTCGCGGATTTTTTCTAAATGATTTTCTACCTGATAAACTAAAGTCGCTGTTTTACAATCCATGGTAGTTCTCCAATTTTGGTAAATGCTAGTATAAATTCTCAAACAGCTGGTTATGGGTGTGATTAATGATTCACTCTATCTGTAGTAATTATGGGGAAAAAATTTTGTAAAATCTGTTGCCAAATATACTTTTTTTATCATCAATAATGGATATTTACATATGTTAGTGCAACACTTCCAAATGTTTGCTAAATATAATACCCTAGCTAACCATCGCTTGTATGAGGTGTGTTCCCAACTGACGGATGCAGAACGGAAGCAGATTCGACCAGCATTTTTTCACAGTATTTATGGCACACTCAATCATATTATGGTTGGGGACAGAATTTGGATGGGCAGATTTACCGGAAAAACCATGCCATCCACCGGACTTGATGCTATCCTCTATGATGATTTCTCGCAATTATGGGACGCAAGGATACGGGAAGACAAGAGGATTGAGGCTTTTCTGACTGGTTTAAATGATGATTTGTTGGCTGGAACAATTGACTATATTAACAATGAGGGTAAACATTATCATGACCCAATAAACTGATTGTTAGCCCACTTTTTTAACCATCAAACCCATCATCCTGGGCAAATTCACGATATCCTGACCCAGACAAGAATATGACTACCTGTTTTGGTTCTGCATAGGGTATTACTGCCTGAGTCACAGATCCCCAACTTCTCGGAGAAATAGGGAATCTCAGTTAAATTAAAAAGTAAAACAAATTTTTATGAATAATCAAGAATTAGAATTAAATATTGGTTGGTTATATCCTCGGTTAATGAGTACGTATGGCGATCGCGGAAATCTTATCGTCATTGAGAAACGTAGTCTATGGCGTGGGTATAAGGTTAACATTATTCACCTGGATCAAAATGCTACCGCTGCTGATATCCATGGTGTAGATGTAATTGTTGGTGGTGGTGCCCAGGATCGACAACAAGAATTAGTTATGCGGAATTTGCAGGGGGAGAAAGCGGATGCCCTGCGAGATAAATTAGACAATGGTACACCCGGTGTATTTACCTGCGGTTCTCCCCAGCTTTTAGGACATTATTACGAACCCAATATTGGACAAAGAATTCAAGGATTAGGAATTTTAGATTTAGTCTCTGTACATCCCGGAGAAAACACTCAAAGATGCATTGGTAATTTAGTTATAGAAGTTACAGCTTCTCGATTAGCAGAAGATTTGAAAGAAATTTTGGGTGGTGCAACACCTTATCTAGTGGGGTTTGAAAACCATGGAGGGCGTACCAAGTTAGGCACAACAGAAGGTCTGGGACGTGTAATATATGGTTTAGGCAACAATGGAGAAGATGGTACAGAAGGAGCATTTCACCGGAATGCGATCGCTACTTATTCCCATGGTCCCCTGTTACCTAAAAATCCTTTTGTGGCTGATTGGCTAATTCAAACTGCGTTACGGTTGAAATATGAACAGCCCATATCCTTATCCCCATTAGATGATACTCTAGCAATGCAAGGACGAGAAGCAATGTTAAAACGGCTGAGTGTAAATTTAGAAACTCCTGTAGAGGTTAAGGGATAACACAACTTGGAGCGATCGCTCTTCGGTAATATCCTAATAATGGGTTCCTGATTTACGATGATGCACTGCTGTCACTCCATCAAGGTTAAGTACTTGCCCATTATCTACAGTGGCATAGATTAACCAATGATCGCCTATTTCCATTCTGCTTTGTACGGAACATTCTAGGTAGGCTAAAGCATCATCCAAAATGATACAGCCATTCTCAGCTTCCTTCGATGCAACATCTGCAAACCGATTTTCACCCGGTGCAAAGGGCTTGAGAAAATGCTTCATTAAACCCAAATGATTACCTTCTTTGAGGACATTCAAAACAAATTGATTACCTGAGTGCATCAAAGGTTCTAAGGCTCTATCTTTTGCCACAGCTATGGTTAAACCAGGGGGATTAAAGCTGGCTTGAGATACCCAAGAAGCTAACATAGCACTGGAAATATCCCCTTGCTTAGCTGTCACCACACACAATGAACCAAGAATCCTCCCTACAGCTTGCTCCACAGAAGTTGCTGGCTGAATGGGAGCGCGGACTTTTTTCCCTTTCTTCAATGCTTGAGCAAAGTCTGTTCCTGTTTCCTCACACATTTGCATGGTGACATCGTTGGGTGTAAATTTGACCCGGATGGGTTCAAAACCAAGACGATAACCCGCATCTTTGAGCTTACCTTCAATTAGGTCGATCGCTTCCCCACTCCAGCCAAAGGAACCAAATACACCAGCTAATTTAGTTTTAGTAGCGGTGGATAAAACGATACCCAAAGCTGTTTGTACTGGGGTAGGTGCATGACCTCCGAGGGTAGGAGAACCGATGATAAAACCAGCACTCTTCTCTACTGCGGCTTGGATTTCTCCCGGTTCGGCAAACTCACAGTTAATCGATTCTACCGTTACTCCAGCCTTAGTAACGCCATGGGCGATCGCTTGGGCTATGGCTGCGGTATTACCGTAGGCAGAAGCATAAATTAATGCCACACTCATATCCTGGGTGGCTTGTTGTTGTATTCCCTGGCGATAGGCTTTGGTAAGTTCAATTAGTCCATACCGTACTAGAGGTCCGTGGTTAGGAGCATACATTCTGGCAGGAAAGTCAGAAAGTTTTTCTAAAGCTGTTTCTACCTGACGGGCATGGGGAGCCATCAAACACTCGAAATAGTAGCGTCTATCTTCCAGAAATACTTGCCATCCTTCATCAAATACCTGATAGCCGCAGATATGAGCACCAAATAGCTTATCTGTGTACAGAATTTGCGTTTGGGGATCGTAGGTACAGAGGTGGTCGGGGTAGCGGGGGTTAGGAGTAGGTATAAATTGTAAGTTATGTCCTTTACCTAAATCCAGGGTATCTTCTCCCTTGATAATAATGATGGATAGATTCTCATCCCCTAGGGTTTTCCGCAAATTAATTGCCCCTGGGTTGGAAGAAACAAAGGTAATTTGGGGAGCGATTTCCAGTAATACTTTTAAAGTAGCTGCCCTATTAGGGTTGACATGACCAATAATTACGTAATCAATATTGGTAACATCAAATCTTTCTTGTAGAGCTTCTAAGTAAATTTGCGTAAATGTTTCCCCTGGAGGATCAAACAGAGCAATTTTATCCCCTGTAATCACATAGGAATTGGCTGTGGTTCCCTTAGCAAGGGCATATTCAATCTCAAATCTGAGCCTTGCCCAACTGCGCGCTCGCATTACTATTGTATCTGTGCCTACAGGAAAAACTTGAACGTCGCGGGGTTTGTTGATTGACATGATGGAAGAAGAGTTCGGGGGCAGGGGAGCAGGGATAACCCTTGGGTTACCCAGAGGGAGGAAGTCAAGGAGTGTTTGTCGTTCGTCCTTGGCGTTGCCGAAGGCTAGAAGTTTCCGAAGGTTAGGAGGTAAGGAAGCAAAGATAAAATTCTGTTAACCGTGAACCACTAGCTAACAACTGTCAATTGAATCTAATAGTGGTTACCAACTTTGCGATGGTGAACTGCGGTTAGAGAATCGGGCTTACTTACCTTACCAGTATCAACTGTGCTAAAAACTACCCAATGATCCCCAGTATCCATTCTGCTGACTACTTCACACTCCACATATGCCAGGGCATCGGCAAGGATAGGAGAGCCATTGTTTGCTTCCTGGGTTTGCACATCAGCAAAGCGATCAGCACCAGGGGCAAAACGCTTGAGGAAGTGCTTCATTAGAGGTTGGTAATTACCTTCTTCCAGAATATTGAGGACAAATTTATCACCCACCAGCATTAGTGATTCAATTGCCCTATCTTTTGCTACGGCAATGGATACACCCAAGGGTTTAAAGCTTGCTTGGCTGACCCATGATGCTAACATTGCACTTTTAACATCACCTTTTTTGGCAGTAATAATATACAAACCACCGCTAATTCTACCTAGGGCTTTATCCAAGTCTGCGCCCAGAGATTTCATTTGTTTAATGCTCTTATCCCTAGTTACCAACTGTCCTAAGTCAGTACCAGCTTCTTCACATAATTTGTATGTGTTCTCTGTGGGAGTATGCCGAATCTCAATCACAGGGAAAGCCACATTTAACCCCAAAGCCCGGAATTTGTTGAGTAGGGGATAAGTGGGTTCATCATCCCCACCACCAGTTTCAAATATACCGATCGCTTGCTTTTCGTTAGCGGAACCTAAAATGGTACTCAGGGCTGTTTGAATACCTGCTCCTCCTTTACTTGGTGGCATTCCCAATACAATTGCCTTGCACTGACCGACGATTTCCCGCAGTTCCTGCAAGTCCACATCACCGCGTAAATCTACTAGTTCCACCGCTACTTCGGTCTTATTAATACCTTTACCGATCGCTTGTGCCAAATTACTGCTATCACCATACTCAGAAACATAAAATATACCCACAGTAGTTTCTGCTTTGGCTTTGCTTTGACTCCACTTGCGGTAACGTCCCGTCAATTCTTCTACATTGTGGCGTAATAGGGGACCATGACCAGTGGCAATAGTATCAATTTTGTCTAGAGCATCCATCCGTTTGAGGGCGGACATTACTGACCGAGCATTGGGAGCCATTAAACACTCATAATAAAACTTATAGTCTGGGGATATGGCTTCTAAATCTTGATCAAAAGTGTCATCAGTGCAATAGTGCAACCCAAAGGCATCGCAGGTAAATAGGGTTTGGGTTTTATGATCGTAGGTAAAAATTGTATCAGGCCAGTGGAGGTTAGGAGCAATTACAAATTCTAATTCATGCCCATTACCCAAATCTAAGCGAACGCCATTTTTGACAATTTTTCGTTCAAATGGTTGATGGATTAAATTATCCAGAAATTGGAGCGCGATTTTAGAACCAACCACGGTAATATTTGGAGCCAGTTGCAGTATATCTTTGACTAAACCACTATGGTCTGGTTCCGTATGACTAATAATTAGATAATCAATATCTGTAGGATTAATTAGACCTTGAAGGGTATCTAAATATAATTGGCGGAACTTGGCATGGGATGTATCCACCAGAGCAATTTTTTCTCCCTGTATTAGGAATGAGTTATAGGTAGTACCGTTTTGCAAACCAAACTCAATGTCAAAGCGATCACGATCCCAATCCAATGAACGAATAGTGTTGGTTTCAGGAGCGATATCTAATGTTTCTATTGTCAGCCTTTTCTTGGTTTTGTCGGTGAGTACTACCATAACTCCCCCCCTTAATTACTGAGTATTTTTCTCTACTTTTATTGTGACACGACTGTATTGTAAACAATTATAAAAAAAACTATAGGTGGGTTAAGGAAAACTAAGGTAAGCGGCTCAGTGAACCCCTGATTCCCTCACCCAATCAGGAATCTTTGCGTTACTAACAGTTCTTCTTCCATTCCCAACTTTAATGCAACAATTCCTCGACTTGATGTTGATTCCACAGGGTTCGATATAATCCTGGTTGCTGCAATAATTCCATGTGCGTACCTATCTGCACAATTTTGCCCTTATCCATCACAAAAATGCGATCGCAAGTAGCTGCTGCTGATAATTGGTGGGTAATAAAAATGACTGTTTTGCTCTGCTTCCCACCACCAATATTGCGGAGAATAGCTGTGG
>CBZS010000060.1 GCA_000613065.1 Richelia intracellularis
AGGATATCCCAGAAGTTGCAGAACTGGACGAATTAGAAACTTTCGTCGGTTCAAAAAAAACAAAATTTGGTTGTGGACAGCAGTAGACCATTTCCGCGAAGGAATTTTAGCTTGGGTACTGGGAGACCATAGTGCAGAAACCTTTCAACCTTTGTGGGATATTGTCTACCTCTGGAAGTGCTATTTTTATGTCACAGATGGATGGAAAGTTTACGCCAGTTTTGTTGAACCAGGAGACCATATTATTACCAAAACATATATGACCAGAGTACAAGAGGAAAACACACGTTTACGTCATTATCTCCCACGTCTACATCGAAAAAAATTATGCTACTCTAAATCCGTAGATATGGTTAAGCACTCTATTCGATTGTTACTTCATTACTTTAAGTATAGATAAATACCTGTATTTGGTTGATTCATCCCGCAAATATGCAACGCCCAATTATCAAGCACAGTGAAGTCTTTTTTCTCGTTTATGGGCTAGTTGCTAGAGAATCCGTTGCAGGAAGTTTTAAGTTTGCTGCAATGGCAGTAAGGTAAGGCTCAAATACAGCTAGATTCTCCAATCTCTCAAATTTGTTGGGTACATTATCTGAGGTAAAAGCCGTGTTGATGATATACATTGACTTTCCATCAAATGTGACATAACGTAGGTGCTTTTCCACAACCTTACTTCCTTCCTTCAACCCAGCAAAACCATAGCGTATTCCCTCAAGTTAGCCAAAATTGACTACTTCTGGAAGCTGGGCTGCAAAATTAATGGGAACGCCATAATTTTTTTGATAATCTTGTGATAGGCTAGCATACTCAGCATTAACCCAACTGCGGAGCGCTTTTAATAGCTCTCTCTGATCTTGAGGGTTTTGATTATCCGCAGGGCTATTAGGGGAAATTCCAGCATCGACTAGCATTTTTTGGAAATTAGGCTGTTTTGAGACAGGATATGTTTCAATAGCTACTGAGCCTAAATCTTTACCATTGGCGGAAACACAGAGTAAATATGAATTGAGGCATGGTATGGCTTCCCAAACCCTAGGAACACCAGTATTCCCCAGAATAGAAGCCCATTTATTCCCCTTAACTCGGCGATTTTCCTGACTTAGGGTAACAGAGAGAGTAGATGATAGTTCTCGATTTTGCACAGGGGGAGGGGTTTGCACACGGGAACGGGAACGTAGCAAATTCGCTCCCATGGGAATGAATACTATCAAAGCAATACCGATTAAAAGATGATAAAGTCGCAACATTTCACTCTACACCCTAACTTAGTTCAAATTGTGAACCCGTACAGTATAGATGTGATTTAAGTAAAAACAAAATATCGGGAGGTTCCCAAATATTTGAATCTATAGTGCAAAGAGAAACGCGTTGCGGTGAGGTGGTGTAGTTGGGGTTATCCCATGCAACTTGCTTCCCCTTAAGAGTAAAACTTATGGGAAGTCTTTGGCTATGACTACGGAGAATCTTGCCCGCTTTATATCAATATCTGTTTTGTAATGACGATGTATTTGTATGTGCTCTAATTTTTGTAGCGACGAGCGTATTAAGTTATGTGAAAAACTATTGACAGTAGTCCTTCCCTGGGGAGAATGAATCACGGATAGATAGAGTGGGTAATATTGGAGGTTGGGATAATTAGTACCTTTCTCTGTACCAAAACAGGTGATGAGAATTAATTCCCTCCCAAATAAATATTACCGTGTAGCTTGAGGGATATATCTATCTATAAGAGCTACGTCTACGACGTTGTTTGCGTCTAGCTACCTGCTTGCGCTTTTCTTTTTCTAATGGTGTCTCAAAATGACGGTTCTTTCTAATATCTTGGAAAATTCCGGCTTGTGAAACTTGGCGTTTGAAGCGACGGAGAGCCGAATCGATTCCTTCATTATCGCCTAAAACTACTTGGGTCATTAATTATTCCTCATCATGGTGGTTAAATGCTGAAATTCTCATAAGCTTAGCTTTTCGAGTATATTTCAAGTTCTCAAAGATATCTGATAGACAGATGATATTTAGATTCTTGGTAAATTCACTCAATCTAGTAATTACGGCGATCACACAATTCATAAGCTTGATTTTCGCCAACTCAACATTGTGAGTGAGGGATTTTTGCTTGCTATTTGTACTGTTCCCTTTACCTTATCTTATGTAAGTATACTAAACAATTTACTCACATGGACTCGCATCATATCACCTCTTTCATCAGCAGGATGTAGAGAATTTTATCGATTCGGAGAGATACTTTTAGATTTTGAAAAGTTTTACTCAACCGAAAATGTTAGTTGCCATAGCAATATAACACAAGTTTATCAGTTTAACATCCTAACTTTGGCAGATAAACTACGGGTATACAGAACTAAGGTGATTTATAAGAAAGAATTTACCAATGAAAGTAAGATGTAATGTTGATGAGTAAAAAAACAGGGGCAAGTATTTTGGAGTATGCTAGACCCAGCAGAGGAACCCAAATCATTAACAAGATCACAAACAAATAGAAGACTTGCGGTTGGCAGCATCGAAAATGAATGGAGTAGAACGTCGGGGCTTTCAACCTGAGATGACGTTGAAATATTGCCAAGGTAGAGCAAGGTTAGCACAAACAGTATTCCCTTGGGGTAGAGAAAATATAGAGTTAGGGTTAGGGGAAAAAAGAACAGGGATAATCTGTGTGGGATTACAATCAGCCTTTAGCACAGCAAAGCGTTGCCAGGACAAACAACCTCTTCTGTTGTGGCATTATCCCTGGGACAAATTGCAGAATCTGATTCTCAACAAGACCCAACATTTAAAACTTCCTTAGCCTATACCCGGTTAACAGCAACATCCGCACTAGAAAAACTCAAAGAACAGGGATTTACCCAGGAGCAATTGCCTTGCGCCAGTACAATGGCACAAGTATTGAATCGAATGGGCTATGGTCTTCGTAAAGTAGTAAAAGCCAAACCTCAAAAAAAATTGCACAAACGGATGATATCTTCAACAACATCAAAGAATTTCAGCCGCAATCAACAAACAAGCCTCAAACTCAAAGGACTAAGCATGGATTGCAAAGCTACGGTTAATATCGGGGGTTATTCTCGTGGTGGAAAAACCAGAGAAGACAATCAAGGTGAGGATGATGATATGGGATGCACAGAAAAATATACTCCCTGTGGGATTCTTGATGATGAAGATAGTGGGCAATTATTCTATATTAACTTTGGTAGTTCTTCTTATAAAACCAGGGATTTTATTGTTGATACTCTAATTCAATGGTGGAAGACAATGACACCAGAACAAAAGCAGGATACCGAACTGATACAAATTAAAGTTGATAATGGTCCGGAAAGTAGTGGAGTAAGAACTCAATAAAAAAAAAGGATGGTTGAGTTTGTTGATCTGCTAAATATACCAATTCAATTGCTTTACTATCCTCCTTACCATAGTAAATACAATCCCATAGAAGG
>CBZS010000061.1 GCA_000613065.1 Richelia intracellularis
GGGAAGATAAAATACTGAAGTGTGCTGACATTTATCGGTAATATATATTTTTGTTGAGTAACAACAAATTGTGACTAATAATTCCTTACTGGTAAAAAGCCTGCATTTTCGCGCCAGCACTTATAGGATTTATTTGTGTAATTAATCTAAAATCGTTCAATTGAGCATAGCCGAAATCCAAAATCCAAAATCCAAAATCCAAAATTATATGACTGTTAAACCAGACTGGTTAAGGGTAAAAGCACCACAATGGCAGCGTGTAGGAAGTGTTAAAGAAATTCTTCGGGATTTAGCACTAAATACGGTTTGTGAAGAAGCATCCTGCCCTAATATTGGTGAATGTTTCCATGCTGGGACTGCTACATTTCTCATTATGGGACCAGCCTGTACCCGTGCTTGTCCATATTGTGATATTGATTTTGAAAAAAAACCACAGGCATTAGACCCCACAGAACCTACAAGATTGGCAGAAGCTGTGCGTCGCATGAAATTAAATCATGTTGTCATTACTTCTGTAAATCGAGATGATTTACCAGATGGTGGTGCTTCTCAGTTTGTCCATTGTATTCAATCTATCCGGCAAGTCTCTCCCAACACAACCATAGAAGTTTTGATTCCCGACTTGTGCGGTAATTGGGAGGCTCTGGAAATAATTCTCTCTGCACAACCAGAAGTTCTCAATCACAATACAGAAACTGTTCCTCGTTTGTATCGTCGAGTACGTCCCCAAGGTGATTACCAACGCACCTTAGATTTATTGCAGAAGTCGCGGCAAATCGCACCTCATATATATACGAAGTCCGGCATTATGGTGGGTGTAGGGGAAACTGATGCAGAAGTTCGCGCCTCTATGTACGATTTACGCGCCGTCGATTGCGATATTTTAACTATTGGACAATATCTCCAACCCACATCTAAGCATTTGCAAGTTAATGACTTCATTACCCCGGACATATTTGCTGATTGGCAAGCTTTTGGGGAAGAACTAGGATTTTTACAAGTTGTTTCCTCTCCGTTGACAAGAAGTTCATATCATGCAGAGCAGGTAAGGGAGTTGATGCAGCGATATCCACGTAAGTCATAGTACATGAAATTGCCCCTCATAATGACTCTAGGCAGATATTATTAAGAACCTTAAAACCCAAAAAATTTTTGTATCAGCCAGTCTGCTAGTGCGATCACTTCATCCAACAAAGCGATCGCACTAGCAGACTGGCTGATATTGGTGGGAAAATGCGATTGCTGCTGGCAATGGTTTTACCCCAATGAAATATCACCGAATGCCCAAATGCTAACAGATAACGCACTACATGAGGGCCAATAAAGTTTGTACCACCGATTACCAAAACTTTCATATCGCCAATTCCCTAGAACAAGTCAATACTTGCTGTAAGTATAGCGATCGCACTCCAGGATAAAGTATACGATTCTTCTGCAAAACTGTACACAAATTCAGGTATCAGATATCAGGTATCAGGTATTATTATGAATTTCTATATTCTCTAGGACTAATGCCCGTCCATTGCCGAAACAAACGAGCAAAATGACTGGGGTTGTGGATTCCCACCTGGTTAGCAATAACTGTAATGGGCTGATGGTTTTGGCGTTGAGCCTTTTTTATGCGACATTGAGTGATGTAGCGATATGGGGAAATGGCTATCGTCTGCTTAAACTGTTCTGCAAAATAATTAGGACTCATATGAACTAACCGAGCTAAATCTACGAATTGAATTGATTAGCCCAGGTTATCGTGAATATAAGCTATCGCTTATATTAAGTCGTGGTTGTAGCCTACATTGGCAGTAATTGCATCATCCAGCTTGGCATAACGTTTCAATAAATGTAAACCAAGAGTATGCCCCAAGGAATCAGCATAGAGGGAACGGATTGTTTGATTTTCCCTTAATTCCAGTTGTAGTGTCA
>CBZS010000062.1 GCA_000613065.1 Richelia intracellularis
AAGGATAATCTGTGTGGGATTACAATCAGCCTTTAGCACAGCAAATTGTTGCCAGGAGAAACAACCTCTTCTGTTGTGGCATTATCCCTGGGACAAATTGCAGAATCTGATTCTCAACAAGACCCAACATTTTAAACTTCCTTAGCCTATACCCGGATCACAGGAACATCCGCACTAGAAAAACTCAAAGAACAGGGATTTAGCCAGGAGCAATTGCCTTGCGCCAGTACAATGGCACAAGTATTGAATCGAATGGGCTATGGTCTTCGTAAAGTCGTAAAAGTCAAACCTCAAAAAAAAATTCCACAAACGGATGATATCTTCAACAACATCAAAGAATTTGAGCCGCAATCAACAAACAAGCCTCAAAGTAAAAGGACTAAGCATGGATTGCAAAGCTACCGTTAATATCGGGGGTTATTCTCGTGGTGGAACAGCCAGAACAGACAATCAAGCTGACGATCATGAGATGGGTGCCACAGAAAAATATATTCCCTGTGGGATTCTTGATGAAGATAGTGGGCAATTATTTTATATTAACTTTGGTAGTTCTTCTTATAAAACCAGGGATTTTATTGTTGATACTCTAATTCAATGGTGGAAGACAATGACACCAGAACAAAAGCAGGATACCGAACTGATACAAATTAAAGTTGATAATGGTCCGGAAAGTAGTGGAGTAAGAACTCAATAAAAAAAAAGGATGGTTGAGTTTGTTGATCTGCTAAATATACCAATTCAATTGCTTTACTACCTCCTTACCATAGTAAACACAATCCCATAGAGGGTTGTTGGGATATTCTTGACCACCATTGAAATGGGGGGGGGGGCGAAGCTTGTTGATGTTGAAGTCATGCTTTCCTGAGCTTCGAGTATGACTTGGAAAGGCTTATATCCTATCTTGAGTTTAAGTAAAACTGTTTACCAAAAAGGGATTTCTCTAACAAAGAAAGCTATGAAACAAGTCGAGTCTAGATTACAGCGAAATCCACTGTTACCCAAATGGGATATCTTGATTCAACAACTCATCGGATATAAGGTTATTTTTGAAAAATAACCTTATATCCGATGAGTTGGTTATCTGTTAGCTTTAGAATACAGCACGAAATAAATTTTATGGCTAGTTCCCTAAGTAAAGGGTATCAGAAATAACATCAAAAACTTATGCAGTAGATATTTACATTGATTGACCTATTTCCTTCAGACATCTCGATTTGATCAACTTTAAGCCTCTTCAAGGATTTGAGGCAATGATTTAGCCCCGAAAATCTCAAACTCACAGTAACATCGTGCACAAATATGGTTTTATAAGTTGCAATTATTGATGTAATTGAAGGAGAAGAAGAAAGCTTTGAGATAACTTTTCAAGGAGCACAGGCAATCATTGCTTCAAGTCAGGGTTATATTTCACATCAGTTGCAAAAGTGTATTGCAACAAGTAATCGATATATTCTTTGGCGTTGGTGAATCAGGGGATGATTTCACTAAATTTTCAACGATTTATCAATGGTTTCAAACCCTAATTCATCCCGCACTTATGCAACGCCTATTCTTTTAGTGCAATGGGAAACCCTCGAAGCTCACACAGAAGGATTTCGCAAATCTGAGAAATATAGTCAATGGAAAGAACTACTTTATCATTTTTACGATCCATTTCCCATTCCCATAGTTGAGCACTATCAAGATTTTTAAATGATAATTTAATGATAATTTTAATACATTCCAAAACGAAAGAAACCGCCACATTATCTGAAAGGTCTCAGACATAATTGACGGTTTCTTTAAGTATAAAATTGAATAGATTGAGAATATTTGAAAACCTGAAAGAATTAAATTACTAATAGTGGACAAATATCGCAATAAAAACTACTCTCGTTCATGCATCCTCATAATTCAGCTAGGCAGGTATTTTTGGCTGTACTTTAGAAAACCTCCAAAACAACTCGATGAACTCAAGGCGAAAAAACATTATCTAGGATGCAATCAATATAGAGACATTGCGACTAACATAGTACAGAGCAGGAGACACAGGCTCTGACCTCAGTTGTTAGAAGCATTGAACTTCTTTGTGCCTGTTATTAAATTAGCACCATACAAACAAGTCAGTTCGCATTTTTATGAAACTTCAATGGTATTAAAATTTAGTAACAATTGATAAAAAATATTTATAAGCCCCATAGCTGTTACTTCTATTATCTTGTGTAACCATTGTAATTATTTACTTTGACCCATGTTTGATATTGCTCAATATTTTCGTCCGACAATCCAAACACCTCATAGTGGTTATCACTGGGATAGGAGCGATCGCAGATTTTTTGAGGGATGGTATTATCGCGTAACTTTACCAGCAGAAAAGCAAACCTTTGCTTTTATGTATTCCATCGAAGACCCCATTGGGGATCAACCATACAGTGGTGGTGCAGCCCAAGTACTAGGAGCCAAGGACGAATATTTATGCCGTACTTTTCCTGATGTCAAAAACTTTTGGGCTCAAAAAGATACTCTTGCATTGGGTCACTGGCGGGAGAATAATTTACAGATAGCTCCTCAATATCTGACTCCTCAAGAATTTGAGCATCATAATATTGAAGGATATCAAGCTACAGACACCTTAAATCAAGGTATGATTCGTGACCCTGGCACTGGATTTGACTGCCGTTGGAAATATGAAATTCAGCCAATTTATGGATGGGGCGATCGCAAGAAATGGCAACAATCAACTGCTGGATGGTTATCTCAGATGCAAATTTTTGAGCCGGGGTGGCAAATTTTAATGGCTCATGGTTTAGCAACAGGTTGGATTCATTGGAATGGCAGATTATACGAATTTAATAATGCCCCTGCCTATGGGGAAAAAAATTGGGGTGGTGGGTTCCCCAAAAAATGGTTCTGGCTTAACTGCAACAGCTTTGAACAGCATTCCGATTTAGCCCTCACCGCTGGAGGAGGGAGGCGAGGAGTATTATGCTGGATGGAATCTGTAGCTATGGTTGGCATCCATTACCAAGGAAAGTTTTATGAATTTGTGCCCTGGAACTCACAAGTTAGCTGGGATATCAAGCCCTGGGGAAAATGGCATATGCAAGCTAGAAATCACAAATATGAAGTAGAACTAACAGGAACTACAACCTTGCCCGGTACACCTTTACGTGCCCCTACAGAAAAGGGTTTAACCTTCTGCTGTCGTGATACGATGCAGGGAGAGTTAAATTTACAACTACGAGAATTCAGTGGTACTCAACAGAAAATTATCCTGAAAGCTCAGAGTTTTCTCTGTGGATTAGAAATAGGCGGCGGTTCTTGGGAAAATTCCTGGCAGTCAGGTTAAAACAACTGCTATTATCTAGATGCTAGGTATTTTTTTTGGGGCTGTAGCTCAGTTGGATAGAGCGAGCGCCTCCTAAGCGCTAGGTCGCGCGTTCGAGCCGCGCCAGTCCCGTCATTCAAAAGGGAAGCAAGAGTGGACAAACCCCTATCGGTTATATCTCATATATCCCGAGTTAGTTAAACTGCGGAGGACTTAAAAGCTTGTTCAGCTACGCTCCACAATACGAGAAATACTGCATTTCCCATCCTCATTTTCAGCCTTCTTCGTCTGGCTCAGAAAAAAAATTACCACACACCCTTTATGGATATCTCATTCAGGGTTAACATGGTGCAGCAAATGGGATGTTTAGACCAAAATATGACAAAAATACTATATTGAAACGAAACAGTAACAAATTGGGCTTTGTTGAATCAAGGGATGATTTAACTCAATTTTCAACGATTTATCAATGGTTAAAAACGCTAATTCATCCCGCACTTATGCAACGCCACAAATTGATTCAACATAATTTAGAACCAGGATTTTAGTTGACCTAACTGAAAAATAAAAACATTTTGGTTTTCTTCAACATTAACATCCAGTTCATAAGTATCATCATTCTAGTCAAATTGAGTATTAGAGCCTTGAATAAGCCAGTATCAAGACTATGTGTTCCCTTTATGCTTATATTTCTACCCTTGTCTGTTTGGTGGACACATAAGGAAATAAAAGCTCAACTAATAACACCCCAAGCTGTACTTGTGTTAGGTGGTTCCACCAAATACTTAGAACGCGAGAAATTTACAGCCCAGTTTGCCCGTCAGCATCCAAATTTACCAATCTGGATTACAGGGGGTAGTCCCAAGATATCTACAGAAGAAGTATTTCAAAAAGCTGGAATTAGTCCCAAACGGTTAAATTTAGATTATGAAGCTGTAGATACAGTCAGTAATTTCACCACTATCATTGATGATTTAGAGTCTCGTGGCATTAAAAGTGTTTATCTAATTACCTCAGATTTCCATATGCCCCGTGCCAAAGTTGTTGGTGATATTGTGTTAGGGAGCAGAGGTATTTATTTGAAATCAGTACCTGTTCCTTCTCGTGAATCTCCAGAACCAATTCAAAAGTCTGTGCGTGATGGTGCTAGAGCATTAGTTTGGGTAGCAACAGGATTTAACATCAGCAAAAAGAAGACAGCAAGGATGTGAAGGAGGATGGATGCAGTGAGCTATTGGGGTGGACAGGTTTCTCGATGAGTGACCCCTGCAGGAGGGTTTTCCTCCGCAGAGAACTGGTAACCCGGAGGGGGAGATAAACCAACAACTGTCAACTCATAATTGACAAAACTCCCCGTCGCTTCTAACTCATTACCCAATTAACAAGTAGCCGCACGCCAAAACCAGTTGCACCACTGTTATTGATTCCACTTTCCTTATCTGCCCAAACAGGACCAGCAACATCTAAATGTGCCCAAGCTGGAGTATCTTTCACAAATTGCTTCAAAAATAAAGCTGCGCTGATAGAACCACCAGGACGGGGACCAGTATTTTTCATATCCGCAATACTAGACTTTAAACCCTCAAAATATTTGTCTTCCATGGGCATACGCCACAGTTTTTCTCCAGCCTTGTCCCCAGCAGCGTCTAATTCTTTGGCTAATTCGTCATTAGGAGTGAACATTCCCGCAATGTCATTACCTAAAGCTACTACACAGGCACCAGTCAGAGTCGCTAAATCAACGATCGCATCTACTCCCAATTTATCGGTAAATACTAGGGCATCAGCCAACGTTAAACGCCCTTCTGCATCAGTATTGTTAACTTCGATTGTTTTGCCGTTTGATGCTTTTAATATATCTCCTGGGTGCATAGCGTGACCGCTAATCATGTTTTCGGTGACGGCAGAGACAAAATGTACTTCCACGTCTGGCTTAATTTGACCGATGGCTTTGGCTGCTCCAAAGGTAGCTCCTGCGCCAGCCATGTCAATTTTCATGGTTTCAATGCCGCTATTAGCGCCTTTAATATTCAACCCACCGGAATCGAAGGTTAAACCTTTGCCAATAATTGCTAACTTCCGTCTGGGTGAACCTTGGGGTTTGTAAGTAAGGTGAATAAATTTAGGTGGTAAATCTGAGGCTTTAGCTACACCTAAAAAAGCACCCATACCTAGCTTTTCACATTCCTCTTGTTCTAATATTTCTAAATGCAAACCACATTCAGTGGCAAGGCTTTGCGCGGTTTCTGCCATGGTAACCGGTGTAACTTCGTTTGCTGGTGCAGCTACCAGTTCCTTGGCAAGAATGACCCCAGAACAAATTTTTTGAGCAAGAGCGATTGCTGTTTTTTGTCCAGCTAAACCCAGTAAATCTACTGTTTCAACCGTGGTTTTTTTGTCTTCTGGATCTGACTTAAAGCGAGTATCTTCGTATAAACCTAACTCTACACCTTCAGCGATCGCTTGGGCTGTTTCTGCCGGACTATTACAAGTAGGTAGGCTAATAGCTAAAGTCTTACATTTCTGTTTTTTCCCTAGACGGGAAATACTAGCACCAGCTCCTCTTAGTCTTTCTAGATTTAAATCTTCAGCTTTTCCCAAGCCTACCACTATCAGTTTGCGAACTTGGCTACCACCACCCACCCTGGTAAAAATGGTGCTGCCAGCCTTGCCTTTAAATTCCTCTTCAGTAATGAGCTCTTGAATGGTACCAGCTAATTTATCGTTTAAAGCTTCTAAATCGCTGGTTAATTCCAAGTGATCTTCAAATAATCCAATAGCTAAACCATCTCCTGTCCATTGTACAAGGGGGGTATTGCTAGCTTTAACTTCCATCTTGTCTTCTCTTTTTAATTTCTTGTACCAGTATTACGTAAAAATTCGGTTTTATGGTGCTTTTTTATGGGGAAAGGGTAATAGGGAAACGCTATAAATCGCTATCTTGAATGATTTTATATAAATTAATGTCTTTTTCTAGTAAGCAAGCATGACCACTATTAGGTAAGATAGAAACTTTTCCATGGGGAAAAATATTGATTAAACGTTGAGCTTCTTGTACTGAGGGCAGTAATTTATCTTCAGCTCCTGCAATTACCAAAACCGGTTGAGTAATACGAGCTAATCTTTTTGCGTCCAGAGAAAATTTTCTAATTAAAGATATCCGCCAAAGGACTGTTTCTGGAGGAATAGAACGCATTGCTTGTAAGAGTTGTTGCTGATCCCTATAGTTAATTCTATCAATGGGAGCTAAAAATGGTAAAAGCCCTATTGCTCCAACATTAAATAAATAATGTGGAAGCCAGTTCATCAATTGAGATGTCCAGTTCAGCCAAGGGTTAAGTCTAAAACTAGAAGCAGGATTAATTAAAATTATTTTGTCAAATAAGTGGGGAGCTTGGATGACCATTTTTTGAGCCAAGCAACCACCAAAAGATTCACCACACAAATAAACTGGACGGCATGAAGTTTGGCTTATGTCACTATAAATTAGTTTTAATACTTGATGGGTTAAATGATCCCAGTTACTTTTATCATTTACCGGTATATTTAAACAACGAATATCAAAATAACTGGATAGTTTTTGCATTTGCGAACGCAATAACTCACCAGTACCATCCATCCCTGGCAAATAAATAAATAAAGGATTTTCTGGTTTTAAATTTTGAGGGTAAATTAAATAAGGCTTAGACATCTCATAATTGAATTTTAGAATTTTAGATTTTTAGATTCATAAATATTTTCCCACCCTACGGGAAGCCTTTGCCTATCTACACTCCATCACTTATACTCTGCATAGCTTGCTTCTCACGTCAGTGAGTGAAGCCCCTACTCCATTTACACTCCCCCATTCCATTTTCCTCACTTAATGATGAATCAAGTTATAAATCTGACTACGAGAATATTCTGTCAATTCACTG
>CBZS010000063.1 GCA_000613065.1 Richelia intracellularis
TTGGCACAGTAATCGCCAATAGAATCGGTTATGGAGGAAGAAAGATAAATACCCTATTTCCTTTGGATGGGGAGTTTAATCTACCAGCACAGCAATATTCTCTCTCATGGACTAAGACAGGGATATTATCCATGTGATTGAGTATTTGTGGAAAGCTGCATTTGTCTTTTATTCTCAGACTTCAACACATGCAGAAGCTTGGGAGAGCAAACGTTTACAGCTTATCCTTGAAGGTAAATCAAGTTCAGTTGCCCCAGGTATGCACCGGAGTGCGACTTTACCCAAACTCAGCCTCCAAAAACGTAAACCCGTGGATACCTATGTTAGATATTTACTTAACAATGCCAAATACCTCAAATATGACGATTACTTAAAAGCTGGATTCCCCATCGCCACGGGGGTGATTGAGGGTGCTTGTCGCCACCAGATTAAAGACAGGATGGATATCACTGGGGCTAGATAGACCATGAGGGGTGCTGAGGCTGTTTTACCCCTGGGTTCTTTATACATCAGTGGCGATTGGGATGAGTATTGGCAGTTTCATCTACAACAAGAACATAAACCCAATCACCTGGCTTTGTACTCTAGTGGTATTCCTTTGATGAAGCAAGTTCTCAAAGCTCGTTGTTCTACTACCCCTACACCTCTTCCAATACCTGTCTAAGTTCCACTTCCCCGTCTTACTAAAAGAGTCCCACCCTAATCATAACTACGATTCTTCCCGATCCTGTAATATCAAACTAGTACATAGTGGCGGAAATAAACCAACCATTTATAAAAGCTCAAACCTAGAGAATATAGTACTTTTGACTGGTACCTATGACCTACACGTAGCGGTAATAGCGTAATTATTTATTGCTGAAAATCAGTAAGAGAAAAATGTCTATCGATAAGAAGGAACTAGTGCGTCGAGTATCCCAACGGCTAACCAAAGGAACTGGTACAGTGGAAGATATGGTTGATGCCACCCTTGAAGAAATTTATGAATCCCTAAAATTGGGATAAAGTGTTTCTTTACGCAACTTTCGCACTTTTTACGTAAAAGCAGGGCGAGAAAATTGGGTTTTCAAATTTAACCCTTCACAACGGTTACGCAAGTTATTTGGTTGCTCATCTAGTTACAAGGGGTAATTTGCAAATGGTATAAATTAACAATTAAATCAGAGAGCATTGACACTGTAACGCTTTATAGAGCAAATCTTGATACTCCTCTTCACTGATACCATAAGCACCAAACCTCTCCAAATGGGGATTCATGATTTGAGCATCAAACAAAACAAATTGTCGCTCCTGCAACTTTTCCACCAGCTTTACCATCGCCACCTTAGAGCCTTCCGGTATACGGTAAAACATCGACTCTCCAATAAAAGCACCGCCGATAACAAGACCTAAAATTCCCCCCGCTAACTCATCACCTTGCCAAGTTTCAAAACTGTAAGCCCAACCTGTTTGGTACAATAGGTAATAAATCTTTTGCAATTCCGGTGAAATCCACGTAGTTTCGCGGTTAGCGCAACCTTCAACAACTGCCTTAAAATCCCGGTTCACTGCCACGGAGAAGTGTTCTTGATTCAGAAACCGTCGTAGGGACTTTGGGTAACGAAATCTTTCATCTAATGGAATCAAAGTGCGATCGCGGCTACCATACCATCCCAAGACATCATCCTCGTCAGCCATGAGAAAATAGCCTTGGGCATAGCCTTGAATAATAGAGGTAACATTATCGTACTGCATAAATGGAATAAAAACGGGCTCCAGAAGCCACAATTGATGCTAGGAGTTAAAAATAGGATAATTATTAACTGTTAAAATCACTTTGTCTTAAACTAAATTTAAAATGACTGAACCAATTCCATCTATCGCATTACCACCAGTAACCAATCCAGAGCAGGAAAAAACCTGGTTACAAAAGTCTTTACAACAATGGTTGAATGAGGAATTTCTACCAGAAGAAGTTAATAGGGATATTGCCGAACGTGCTGCTCAAATTTTTATGAGACAGCGAATGGAAGGAGAGAATGACCTTGGTTGTCTGGTAATTGCTATTATTACAGAAATGCAAGCATTTGATTTTTCTAAAAGTTTCTATGGAGAGTTTGCGATCGCCAACGCTGTTAGCGATCTTCTGCTAGAAAGTCTTGGTTTTGATAAATGTTGCGGACAATAGTAGGTTTGGGAATTGAGAGTTAAGAGTATAAAAATTATATCATACATGACTCAGAACCCATCACCCATCACTTTCGAGTCTTACCAGCTAGACTTGACAACCCCAGGTAATAAACCCTGGTGTGCCCAATCTCGAAGTACGTTCCGAGATAAGCCAAAATCACGATAATATCCTCTAGGACGACCTGTTACCCAGCAACGATTATGGCGACGACTGGGGGCACTGTTGCGGGGTAATTGTTGAATTTGGCGATGAATTTCCAATTTATCTAGAGGAGATTCAGCTTGTCTAAACTCTTCTAATAAAGCTTCTCTTTTAGCAGCATATTTTTCTACCATTTTGGCGCGTTTTTTGTCGCGCTCAATCATGCTCTTTTTTGCCATGAATCCTTAAATTAAATTTTTGACAGCATTTTCTATCTTATGCTATTTTTCGCTTCCCTACCAATTTTGGATTTTAAACTTTCTTCACCTTTTCCCTTCCCTAAAGGACATAAATCAGCTAATTCACAAACTTGACACTCTGGAGAACGGGCTTTACAAACCGCACGTCCATGATAAATGAGCCGAATTGACCAATTTTCCCAATCTGGCTGGGGTAATAACTTCATTAAATCCCGTTCGATCCGAATCGGGTCTTGGTATTCAGCTAAGCCCAAACGCTGACTCAGACGTTTAACATGGGTATCGACTGTCACTCCCACATTAATACCATAACCATGTGCCAACACCACATTTGCCGTCTTCCTTGCCACACCAGGAAGCTTTAACAACTGTTCCATGGTTTTTGGCACTTCACCATCAAATTCCCTGTGAATCATGCGACAAGCGGATTGGATATTCTTTGCCTTATTCCGATAAAATCCAGTTGAACGTACCAAGGTTTCTAACTCTGTCACCTCAGCACTACCCAAACTCTCCGCATCTGGGAAGCGACGAAAAAGTTCTGGTGTAACTTTATTCACCCTTTCATCCGTACATTGGGCGGAAAGAATAGTTGCTACCAAAAGTTGAACAGTACTTGAATAATTTAAAGAGCAAGTGGCATCAGGATACAAGCGTTTGAGACGCACTAATATCTCTAATGCCCTTTGCTTTTTACCTAACTTTTTGCGGCTAGTAATCACTGGAATAATTTTTGCACCCACTCTAACTGGGAGGTATCTTTGACAATCAAGAAAATTCCCAATCCTAAAAGTAATACTAAACCAGTTTGCATGACATTTTCTTGAATTTTATTGGGTAGGGGTTTGCCACGCAACCCTTCAATCAGAAGAAAAGCCAACTGTCCACCATCTAAAGCTGGTAGGGGCAAAATGTTAATCACAGCTAAATTGATGCTAATAATGGCAGCAAAGAATAATAAATTAGTACTGTCATTAGCTGCTAATTTTGCTCCCGCTTCTACAATCTTTACAGGACCAGCCAATTTATCCGCAGTGTTTTGAAAATTGGTAATTAATTGTCCAAATCCTTGGAAGGTTCCCACCACTAATTGCTGAAACTTGTTAGCAGCAGTGCCAAAAATTTCCTGTATGTTGCGGGGACGGTGGTAAATTGGGGTGGCATTTTCTATCAGGGCAATACCAACATGACCCTTACCATTTTTTAATTCGGGAGTAACTTGTATAGATAAATTTTCTTGTTGGCGTTGAATTAAAAATTCAACTGGTTGATTGGGACTGTTTTCTATTTCAGTTTTGAGTGATATAACTGCATTTTTCGATGCTTCTAGCTCTTTACCTTGTACAGCAAGAATAATATCTCCTTTCCTAATTCCTGCTTGATAGGCAACGGATTGTTCCGTATCTCCGGGTTTAACAAGCACACCAGGGCTGTATTTTAAATCAGGAATACCAACAATGCCGAATAAGAGCACCAGTACAAAATACGCAAAGATTAAATTTGCTACTACCCCAGCACTAATAACAATCGCTCGATCCAAAACGGGGCGATTACGTAGTAAATTGGGGTCATCAACTGGAATCTCGCTATCGGGATCGTCATCAGGAAAACCGACGAAACCTCCTACAGGAAATGCGCGAACAGCATATTCTGTTTGTGAGCCTTGATACTTCCACAGAATTGGACCAAAGCCTAAAGAAAAACGATTAACATAAATACCTTGAGAACGAGCAGCAAGGAAGTGTCCTAACTCGTGTACCAAGATTAAAACAGCCAAGACTGCGATCGCTGCTAAAACTGACATAGAAGAAATTAATGTGAAATGATTTGGCTATAGATATTTACTATTCTACGATAGACTCTCAACGGGTTTATCCACAGGAAGATAGTTTACTCCCAATGGTTAATTAAACACTACGTTCAGGGCATGGGGTTTAGAAGCCTTACTTCAAATCTAATTTTAGCTTTTGTAAGGGT
>CBZS010000064.1 GCA_000613065.1 Richelia intracellularis
ACTTTAATTTATCGAGGGGATTTTAGTAGTTGCGAAAATTTTATTGATAATCATACTTTTATTTACTTCGATCCACCTTATAAACCAATTAGCAAAACGTCTAACTTCACTAGTTACTCACAATATATATTTGATGATTTGGAACAATTTAGGTTAAGAGATTTCTTTAAATTAATGGATGAGAGACAATCGAAACTGCTTTTAAGTAATTCAGATCCCAAAAATAAAAATAGCCAAGATGATTTTTTTGAAAAGGCATATAGTGACTATCGGATTGAAATAATCAAGGCGAATCGAAGCATAAATAGTAATACATCTAAACGCAATGCAATTAATGAAATACTTATCATGAATTATTAGACAAACAAAATAAAATTATATTTCATTTGGAAATAACGATGTTAGTTTATCGCTATCCCTTAACATAAAGTATGTAGATAGTCCAACAGTAGATAATTTTTTTGTAAATTTAAATGTTTGTTAAATTTTTATTAAACTTTATGGTAATTTAAGTAAGGATAAGAAAATAAAAAATCCCTTTCCTCAAAATGAAAGAGATAAAATGACCGTAAAAATATTTCTACTATCTAAAAGTAAATCAAATCTAAGCCGGATAAATCCGTAAACGCCGATTTGGTTCTTCCCCAAAACTGTGCGATTTCAATCGATAATGTTCCACTAGTTCATGCTGCATTTTACGCACTTGAGAAGAACGAGGTAATAATTCTACAGGTTGACCTTTAGGGATAACGATTTGCTCTACAGCAAGTCTGGTTTCCTCCAAGGCATCCATCTCATCATCGCTGCCACTATGTAAAAAAAGTTGTAGTTCAGTTTTATCAGCGAACGCGGGCTCGTCCATGTGTAAAATACGTCGCAATCCCCTAGTAATTTGGGGTATGGTACTGGACTTTATCATCTGAATAGGCAGATGTCTGACTTTAGCCATATGACGTAATTTTGCATGATTTTTGACGTGCGAACGCAATGCCAAAATAGCATCAGAACTATCCAAATTTTTTGTTAAAACCACAGGTAGATTTAATACTTCAAGAATCTGTTCTAACTGATGACGACTAACTCCATAAGGATATACATGCAACGGCAAATCCTCACCATTGGGACCTGACTGTTTTGTATCATCAAAGTTAAAAGCATCACCGTAACTTAAAGATTGATCTAGTAAACGGTCAAATTCACTTTTTTCTGGCTCTGGTTGCAATGGCGGTAATGGTTGCATCCGTCCAGAGGAACGCCATCCATTGGCTTGCCTCCCCGGAGATACCATTTCTGATTCCTTTGGTTGCTGATGTTTGCTACCATTGAGGGCAGTTAATTGGCGCACAATCTTCACTTTGGCATTTTCATCCACCGTCCTTACTTGAGGGCTAGGTACTCGTCCCCGCAGTAAATTATCTACGGTATCGGCAACACTTTCATGGACAACCCATTTCTGCCGTTCGAGCATTTCTATGGCAATTTCAAAAGTAGGAGGTGCTTTCCTTTCTAGTACGGTTTTTTGGCTCCGCCTTCTTCTAGCTTCATCATCTCCTAGGGTAACAACTTGGATACCACCCACCAAATCGCAGAGAGTAGGATTTTTAATTAAGTTTTCAATTTGATTTCCGTGAGCAGTTCCTACTAATTGCACACCCCTTTCGGCAATAGTACGAGCAGCTAAAGCTTCCAGTTCCGTACCAATTTCATCAATAACAATGACTTCTGGCATATGATTTTCCACAGCCTCAATCATTACCTGATGCTGTTGCTCTGGATGAGCCACTTGCATACGTCGAGCTTTACCAATGGCAGGATGGGGAATGTCTCCATCTCCAGCAATTTCGTTGGATGTATCGATAATAACAACTCGTTTGTTTAAATCATCTGCCAATACCCGAGCAATTTCCCGTAAAGCAGTGGTTTTACCCACTCCTGGACGACCAAGCATGAGAATTGACTGTCCAGTTTCCACTAAATCGCGAATCATGCCGATGGTACCAAACACGGCTCTACCAATCCGACAGGTTAAACCAATAACTTTGCCACTACGGTTGCGGATAGCACTAATCCGGTGCAAGGTTTGCTCTATTCCGGCTCGATTATCTCCACCAAACATTCCCACTCTCGATATGCAATCATCTATCTGGGCTTGGGTAACGGGTGTTTCGCTCAGATATTCAGTTAAATTAGGGAAGCGAGCTTCTGGACGGCGACCCAAATCTAATACCACTTCTACTAAAGTGTCTCTTTGTGAATGCTTCTCTAATATTTGCCTTAGTTCTATAGGCAAAATATCTAACAACTTTTGGAGATCGTCTGTAATCCTCATGCGTTCTCTGGTGACGTTTTTAGCGATGGAGAGCAAGTTTTAGTCCCTTGATCTAGTTCACGTAATCTGTTTCAGTACACTGACAATTAAGAGTGCTGTTGTAACTTGACTTGGGAAACAAGAGAATGGGCTAGGGAAACAGCTTGCCAGAGTAATTCTGGTTCTGTTTCTAACTGGTTTTTGGTTGATACACGGGTAACATTCACCTCCTTATTTTCTAACTCTTCTAAAATTGGTGACAACAGCACCCGAGCATAGCTACCGTAAGCGATTCCGGCAATATAAGAATGGGGATTTTTTTTGAATCTATCATGCAAAAGTCCCATTGCCTCCAACTTAGCAACAGTGTAACTGTTCGTTCCGCCTGCTAACTGCACATATCCTGGTAACTGAGCCGCCAAAACTTTTTGCCCAAACTTTACGGCTGCCATGGTGGTTCCTTTACCAATATCCCCACTCATTGGACGACCATCTGTTTGCCATACTAATCCACATGGTAAGGGGCTGATCGCTGCATATAAAGATTTTAAGTATTCAATTACACCTTCTCCATCTGGACAACTAATGGCTACCAATTTCAATTGCCCGACCCATGGTGAAATTCCATTCCATAACCGTTTAAACTCTGATAAACGCCCTATCTGAGTATGAATTTCTATCGCATCTACCCCCGATGACAATATCAATGGTGCGATCACTCCCGGCGTTGACACATAAGATGATGTACAAATAATCTCATAAGGACAGACTGGAAGGCAACGACCACAGCCGTAACATTTTTTGGAAATTACCCCAGAAAATTTTTCTGCTTGATTGTTGCTAAAACCTTGCTTCTGTTTATTGTTAAATATTATTGCTTGGGCTGGACAAATTTTTTCACATGGCCTATCACAATTTGGAGGGCAAGAGTTAGGGTCAAATTCTGCTTTCCGAAAGTGGGGATCTTCACCATCATTTAGGCTAACCATTAAAAAAGGAGTCGTTTGATTCTGATTGAATCCCCATTTTTGGGATAGTGGATTTAGATCTTGAGCAATTTTTAAGCCTTCCTTCGCAGTAGCAATCACGGCGGGATCGGCAGCTACATCAATGCAGTCAGCACCTGCCAGCGCATATACTAGTGCGAGATTCCTCACCGCAGGCAAATGTTGGAAACTGGCTCCGCAGATTAGCTTAAACCAGTGACCTTGTTCTAAAGCTTGTAGACGATTATACGAATGAGTCACTCTTATATTATGCTACGTAAGAGAAAATATATGCTGTGTTAGGAAAAATATTTTTATTTATGGTTCAGAAAATAGGTAGTTCACAATAATTGCAAGATCATGGGTAAAACTCAAGAGCAGATTGAAGAGCTATAGGAAGTATTAGTCAGCCATGTCTTGATTTAGAGCATATGGTCTTATTTATATAAAGAGTTGGTAAAAGCACATCAAAATACAAGTAGAATCACTTGTATAACAAAAGCAGTTATTTTAAGGTCTTCAGTATTCAAAGTTATACCTATCAAGGAAATAGGGCTATGTATAGCAAATATAAATCTTGTATTTAGAATTGCTATACATAGCCGCAATTAATAGTTATAATATGAATTTAACAATATTTTTTAGGGAATCTGTACATAGATAAATTTGTAAACTGTATCTAACCTAGTCTCAGCTATATTACTGATGAAAGAAACAAAAAAAAGGGGAATTATTATTGGAGATGTACATGGTTATTATAAACTTCGTCTGTCTTACTAGATGCGATCGCTCCTAGTAAGACAGACGAAGTTTATTTTTTGGGAGACTTAATAGATCGCTGACCAGAAAGCTATCAAGTAGTAGAGTTGGTGAAAGAAAATGAATACCATTGTTTGATGGGTAATCACGAGCTGATGCTACTCAATATTTTTACTACCCCTAAAATATCTACATCAGGAGTAAATGTATGGGTCCACGGTGGTGGGCAAGCAACAGTAGCCAGTTACCCCCAACCGGCAATTCCCAAAACACATTTATAATGGTTTGATTCCTTACCAGTGTATTTTGATTTAGGGGGTATTTGGCTAGTCCATGCGGGACTAAATCCCAATATGACTATAAAAGAGCAGACAACCGAGCAATTTCGCTGGGTGCGGGATGAATTTCACTGTATGCAACAGCCTTATTTTGCCAATAAGCAGATTGTTCCTAGTCACACTATTATTTTTACTTTTCCTGGTGTGGTTCCAGGTAAAATAGTTCAAGGGGCAGGGTGGTTCAATATTGATACTGGTGCTTCTCATCCCCGTAGTGGATGACTCACAGGATTGGACATGACTAATAAATTGGTCTATCAGGTCAATGTTTTTCGAGAAAAATTACGGACTTTGCCCTTAAAAGAAGCAGCGATGATATTTAAACCTAATAGTCATAGATTTGCAGCGGGAAGAAGGGTAAGTTGAATTATTGATCAAAATTTTGGGCTAGTTCTTCAAGGGTAGCTGAAGCTAGAACTTGGCTCAACGGATAGATCTAATTCTGGCTTGATATTCAGCTTGATTTAAACCTTTTCGACTACTACTGGGTTGGCGACTAATTTGCCTTGTTAAGGAAGTAATCCGAGCACTAGTACCAGGGTGTGTACTCAAAAAAGAGGGTACGCGGGAGCGTTTTCTCAACAATTTCTGCATGAAAGACACCATGGCTGAAGGTGGATAACCAGCCCTTGTCAGTGTCCTGAGACCAAGACTATCAGCTTGATACTCAGCACGACGACTGTTTGGTCTTCTGTATGCTAGCTCAACACCAATTTTAACCAGTTGGCTTTCTTCTACCCCTGCAGCTCTAACTAAACCATTAGCAATCGCAGTCTTTCGCATTTGCTTAACTACATGTTTGGCACCAATGTGACCGATTTCGTGAGCAATTACACTAGCCAGTTCCGCTTCATTCTCTGCGGTTTTAATTAAACCTTTATTCACATATACATAGCCTCCCAGGGTAGCATAAGCATTGATACTGTTATCATTTATTACCTGGAAGGTATATTTCAAATTAGGACGAGAACTGTAGGTAACTAAGCTTTGACCGATTTGATTAATATACCGATTAATTTGGCGATCACGGGACAGACGGAAGCGACTACTGAGTAGTTGTTTGTTAATTCTTTGCCCTAGCTTCATCTCCTGACGACTTGATATATTAGAAAGTTGGATAACTTGTACTCCCTGTAGCAATATGTCAATCCAAGAGAAAGCGTAAGTAGGTAATATTGTACTTAAGCTAATGCTAATGGCAACAAATACAGAAACTAAAGGATAAAACCAGCCACGCCGTTTATAAAAATTATTTAAAGATAGATTTTTCCAATTAATCATAATCCTGTGGAAAGTGTCTTCAGGTAGAACTTAAAGATAAAGGACGGACAACAAGGTGTTGAAGTTGCGTTATTAATAATGCTATTTCAATCACTAATATCCTCCACATCACTATTTTGTCCACTACCAGACCGAAAAACAATAGACATGATAAACTGTCGCATGGCTATAAACGAAAGCCCTCACATATCATGCAGGACAGGAAGTAGTAGGCACCTAGTTGTTATTATCCGCTTTTGTTTAGGAAAACTGTAATGGCTATTTTAGATTCCAAAGGACGTTTGTTTGGCAAACTCAATATATTAGACTTTTGTGCTAGTTTAGTAATCTTATTGGTTATTGTTGGTGTATTCTTCTTTCCCGGTACCAGTGGTTCAGTTGCCCAAGTAGGGACGAAAATAGCACGTATCGAAGTTGATTTAATAGTGCGAGGACTAAATGTCCGCAATCCCCAAAGGTTAGTTGATCAGGGCTTGACCAAGGGTGGTAAAACTAACGTGATTATTCGTAATCACCCCTATGGACAAGTTGCAATTAAGTCTATCGAAGTATTCCCCCGATATATCATTGCGACCCTTCCTGATGGGAAAGTTTTGGAAGTTCCCGATCCCAGAAAGACCAGCTTTAGTAAGGATATGTTATTGACTGTAACAGGGAAAGCCCAAATTACGGATAATGGCCCTGTTTTAGGTAATAGCAAAATCAAAATTGGAATGCCATTTGAGTTGGAGGGATTTAACTATAACTTTAAAGCTAGTGTGATTGATATTCGCATTGAAGATTAGTCAGAACATATATAAATTATCGATTTATTGCATGGATTTAGCATTATTTCCATACGGGAAAATGAGCATTTAAAATATACAATTCATGAATGATTTGGATAATTTCATAATTTAATTTACTGTATCATCTTTAGTTAAAATACAAGGGCGCCATGGCTTGCGCCCTTTTCTCATTATTAGATAAATTTTAATAGGAATTTAGGGCGTTGCATAAGTGCGGGATGATTTAACTAAATTTTCAACGATTTATCAATGGTTTCAAAGGCTAATTCATCCCGCACTTATGCAACGCCGGATAGTTTGATAAACGCAGTTAATATGAAATAGAGGGAGAGTGTGCAGGCACAGATTGAGTAAAAAGAACACACAAGAAAAAATTGTGGCGGAAATTGACGAGATTATTTGGCACAGTAATTGCCAATAAAATCGGTATTTCCTTTGGATGGGGAGTTTAATCTACCAGCACAGCAATATTCTCATGGACTAAGACAGGCATATTATCCATGTGATTGAGTATTTGTGGAAAGCTGCATTTGTCTTTTATTATCAGACTTTAAAACAGGCAGAAGCTTTGGTCAGCAAACGTTTACAGCTTATCCTTAAAGGTAAATCAAGTTCAGTTGCCCCAGGTATGCGCCGGAGTGGGACTTTACCCAAACTCACCCCCCAAGAACCTAAACCCCTGGATCCCTGTGCTAGATATTTACTTAACAATGCCAAATACCTCAAATATGACGATTACTTAAAAGCTGGATTCCCCATCGCCACGGGGGTGATTGAGGGTGCGTGCTTGTCGCCACCTGATTAAAGACAGGATGGATATCACTGGGGCTAGATAGATCTTGAGGGGTGGTGAGACAGTTTTACCCCTGGGTTGTTTATACATCAGTGGCGATTCGGATGAGTCTTGGCAGTTTTATCTACAAGAAGAACATAAACCCAATCACCTGGCTTTGTACTCTAGTGGTATTCCTTTGCTCAAGCAAGTTCTCAAAGCTCGTTGTTGTACTACCCCTCCACCTCTTCCAATACCTGTCTAAGTTCCACTCCCGGTCTTACTAAAAGAGTCGCACCCTAATAAATTAGACAAATAAACTTAACCAAATACTCGGTGTTGCAAACTAGGCATTTGCCGACGTACCTGTTCTAAACGGGAGGAATTAATTTCTGCGATCGCAATTCCTGGTTTTTCTCCAGCATCAGCCAGAATTACCCCCCAAGGGTCGATAATCATGGCGTGTCCATGGGTTTGCCGACGAGCGTAGTGGGTTCCAGTTTGCGCTGGTGCAATCACATAAGAGGTATTTTCAATGGCTCTAGCCTGTAATAGTACTTGCCAGTGGTCTTTCCCTGTAAAAGCGGTAAATGCTGCAGGGACAAAAATTACATCTAACCCTTTCTCTGACATCTGACGGTAAAATTCCGGGAAGCGCACATCATAACATACAGAAATACCTATTCTACCTAAATCTGGATAACTATAGACTGGAGGTATTTCCTCTCCTGCCATCACGGTACTAGATTCTTGATAAGTGTTACCATCAGGCAGATTAACGTCAAATAGATGTACTTTGCGATACTGGTTTATCACTTGTCCATTGGAATCAATCAGTAATGCCGTATTATACACCTTATTATTCTGTTGCGCAGGTACGGGAAAACCACCACCGAGAATGGTGATTTGGTAACGCTGTGCCATTTTTTGAAGAAAGTTTTGGCTTTCCTGGGCAATGGTTTTAGCTTGAGCCAGCTTCTCTACTTCTTCCCCTAAAAATGGAAAATTTTCTGGTAAGCCAACTAACTCAGATCCTTGACGCACGGCTAAATCGATTAATTCCTCTGCCTGTGCCAAATTTTTTTCTAGATTCGGCACGCTTGTCATTTGAATAGCAGCAGCGAGATAAGACTTCATAGATTCGGTAACAATGGGAAGTAAATGATAAAAATATATCTTTTAAAGGACAATATTATTACCCTATCTTATAGCTAACCCTTCAGAGGAAGATCACAGACCCAAAAATGTAGCTTTCGCATGACATCTTTTTGTGCCTAATATAGAGTTTCTCCCTGTCTCCTATCTTTAAGCTAGGATGCTAATTTAAACTTAGCTTTGAGTGCATTCGGTATATTTACTGCTTGATTTAAACCTCTCACCCCATCGCAGTCTAAATTTTCATTTCAAATTATTTCTGCTAAGGTTTCCAGCACTGAAATATGCACCACTAAGAATGCTATAGCTCAAGTCAGTATGTCTAAGGTTTCCACCACTCAGATGACTACCACTGATATTGGTATAAGTGAGATTGGTATAACTCATGTCAGTACCAAATAAAATTCCACCGCTTAGACCCGCATGACTGAGATTCGCTTCACAGATAATTGCCCCACTTAAGTTTGCTTGATTAAGAATTGCAGCACTTAGATCCACATTACTTAAGTCTGCACCCATAATCATTGCTCCCTGTAAATTTGCGCCGTGAAGTCTAGCACCATGAAGTTTGGCATAACTCAGATCCACAAAGCTCAATTTTGCAACAATCCATATTTGGCACTATACAATTCTTTTTAGTGCCAAATATGGATTGTTGCAAGAGACAAAAAAGCATCAAAACAAGCTGAAATTCTTTCTCATCTGACAACAAGACGACGATATTTTTTTGAAACCATGGGAAACAACGTTCTTGTTGAAAACCTGGGACGGAAATTTTAATGGGTCTGCCCTTGTTCTTCTTTCTCTTCCAAATCCCTTTGGGGCATTGCGGCCTAATACTACGTCTACGTAAAGCAGCGCCCTTATCCTTAGAATCGTAGCCTTGGGGTCTACCCCGTTTGTTGGTCTTAACCTTTACACTGTCTAGAAGTGGCATCACCTGATCTCCTTCACTACCGGCAGGTGTGGTGGGATTGGATAAAGGCATTCCTGAGCCTTCAGTAAGAGTGTTAAAATACCCTTTCTTTTTCCACGGAGAGCAACACGATCACCACCGCCCTTTCCAGGGGAAAAAAGACCTGTCCACCCCACCATAACTCCAGTTGACTAACCCTTTCTCTTGTCCAATCCACAATATTCGTGCTTGTAAAGCCTCTAAAGTCCCGTCCAACTGGCAACGTTTGAGCCATCGATGTGCAGAGCTCTTTCATGCCCATATTTCTCATTTTGGTACCTCACACCAACGACACCCTGTTATGAATATATACAGTAAGGTATTGAGTACATAACGAAATGAAGAATGTGGCATTCCTCGTTCGCGTTTCTCTGGCGGTTTCGGAAAAATATCCTCAAATAAAGACCACTCCAAATGACTCAGTCCTTCAAAACGTCCAGTCATCAGATGATATAACCCCTCTTATTCAACAGGCATATTATCACTTTATGTTATTAGTGGGATAGGGGCAACGGATTTAGAACCCATACTTACAAAAAATCAAGCTGCCATCAACAATTTAGTTCCTACAGATTTACCTGTGGTTAGCGCTGATGGGATTCAATTATGGCGAGTGTTTTCTAACTTGATTGGCAAGGCTATTAAGCATAACCCACCCGGTTTGACAATTACCCTTAATGCTAAAGTTGCAGCAGGTAAAATTATCTGCACCATAACTGAGAATGGTGTGGGTATGACTCAACAACAGTGCGAGCGCTTATTTGAACCCTATGCTTGGGGCAATCAATTAGGTAATTCTCTTAGCTTCGGTTTAGGTTTATATTTATGCAAGCAAATTATTCATGCCCACGGCGGAAAAATTGGTGTTAAGAACACTGTGGAAGTGGGAACAACTTTTTGGTTATCTTTACAAAAGAAGGAATTAGTGGAAAGTCAAGAGAAAAAATTTAACAACCCCTGGAGGAATTCCCCCAGTGTAGTTTACGGAATAGAGGTATGAGAGGTGGCAAAGTCTTGAAAGCCGAATTAGTTGAGTAATGTTTCCGATAGATGGAATTTTCTGGGCAGGGAAACCCTAGCCCTATGAATTAATTATGTGTCGTATTGATTTCTCAAAGATACACATCAACTGGTAAAGAGAACTAGCTCCTTCCTGTTTAAGTTTGGGAGATAATTTTTGCTCCTTGGTTATCTATGGATAGGGAGCGCACAGAAGCCAAAATTCCCTGTTCTTGCCAAGCTGCTGCCATAGCTGCAACCACCTCTGTAGAGTGGGTTTGATCTGTTAAAGCTAATAGGGTCGGACCAGCACCACTAATTACCATGCCATAGGCTCCTGCATTCACCACAGCAGAGTTGACAGCATCGTAGCCAGTAATTAATTGTTGGCGATAGGGTTGGTGTAACTTATCTTGTAAAGCGGATGTTAACCAATCACCTCTACCAGTTGCCAATCCCCGCAATAATAGTCCCAAGTGTGCGGTATTGAAAATCGCATCTGCACGGCTGACTTGTATGGGTAAAACTCGCCGTGCTTCTTCCGTAGACAATTCAAAGTTGGGAATGGCAACTACAGGAATAATACTTTCGTGCCAAGGAATATCGCAAATTTCCCAACCAGCTTTACTAGTAGCTGCAAGGCAACATCCCCCAACGAGCGCTGGCACTACATTATCAGGATGTCCTTCCATTGCGATCGCTAATTCCATTAATTGGAACTGATTAAGTGGCTCACTAGCTAATTTGTTTGCACC
>CBZS010000065.1 GCA_000613065.1 Richelia intracellularis
GGTTAAAACAATGAATTAGTAAAATCGAACTAATAAACTAATAAACAGTAATTTCAAAATAAATGCTAAAACTTAAGAGTTAGGGTGTTCTCAACGGATAAATCAACTTTTCTTAAGTCACGCTCATTAATTTTATAGCGATATTAGGAAAGATCAAGATAAAAATGCAGACCATTGGTAAATACGATCTTAATAACCGAATGCATTTATCTGCAATCATCTGTCAATTAGTTGAACAGCCGCAACACGGTTGTTTACAAATATTTAGTGGTTCTATGTCCTGGACCCTTTATATCGAAGAAGGAAAATTAATATATGCCACCTACTCAGACAATATGTTTGAGCTGATGTACAAAAAATTAAAACAACTGAGCATGCAAATATCATCCATTTCTAGTGATATTTACAAACGCTTGTTATCTAGATTTGAAGCTGCTCTAGAACATCAATAAATACCTAATTTAGATTATCTAGCAATCTGTTGGCTAGTTAATGAAAAATTTATGAGCCATACTCAAGCAGGAATATTGATTGAGCAGGTTGTAAAAGAGGTAATAAATTCTTTGCTCAGTACTGAAGAAGGTTCCTACGAATTCATCAGTAAGAGTACTCTAGACGATATGCCAAAGCTTTGCCATATGGCAATAGATTAGCTTATTAATCAGCATGAGCAAAACAAATATTATAATGCTGAAATTAAAAACAATCAGAATGTAGAGTTATTAGTAAATAAAGAAAATAATAATATTATTAGCAACCGCTCTAGACAGATAAATGAACCAGCGACAAATTAATCAGATCTACAAACTAATGGTAATAGTATTAGCCTTGCTATAGACCAAGAAGTTGAAACCAATTTACCTCACCAATTTCACCACACAAGTCTTCAGAAAAAATGGGATAAAATAGTCTGTATTGATGACAGTCCTACAGTATTAAATTCAATTAAATCATTTTTATATGAAGAGTTATTTTCTGTAATTGCAATCAAAGATCCACTAAAAGCATTAATGCAGATTATCCGTACAAAACCAGACCTAATTCTAGTAGATATTACGATGCCGGGTTTGGATGGTTACGAATTATGCTCTCTACCCGGATTTCTCAGCAAGATTGAAAAAAGAGGGGTTTAAAACTGCCAAAATGTATGTATATTGCAAAAGAATCTCAGCAGTTAAAAGGATGACCCCAAATAAAAATCATTCTATACCGGAACAGTTTGTATTTGGACAAGTAAAGTCATGTCCAGTTGTAGTCAATTTAAAGGGAAAGCCTGTAACATCGGATGCAGGGTTAGTTAACATTAATTGCGGAACTAGACAGAACAAGAGAAATAACATCACGATTTGCAA
>CBZS010000066.1 GCA_000613065.1 Richelia intracellularis
ACGAATATTGGGGATTGGACAAGAGAAAGGGTTAATCAACTGGAGTTATTATGGCGCCGTGGACGGGTCTTTTTCTCCCTGGAAAGGGCGGTGGTGATGGTGTTGCTTACGGTGGAAAAGGAAAGGGTATTTTAATACACACTCTTACTGAAGGCTCAGGAATGCCTTTATCCAATCGCATCACACCTGCCCTGCCAATGGTAGTGAAAGACATCAGGTGATACCACTTATAGACAGTGTAAAGGTTAAGACCAACAAACGCGGTAGACCCCGTAAACCCCTGAAAGTGCTTGCTGCTGACAAAGGCTACGATTCTAAGGATAAGGG
>CBZS010000067.1 GCA_000613065.1 Richelia intracellularis
CTATATGCCTAGGGATTTACTGGTCTATAGAAAAAAACAATGGCGTTTTTTTGTAATTATATTGGCAAGTATTGTCTTTTATGCATCCTTACAAATTTATTATGTACCACTAATTTTAGCTCTCATACTGATTAATTTTCGTCTCGGAAAAGCATTAGGAGAAAACACTAGTCCTGGAAAGCATAACCAAGATTGGTGGATTTCTAATGAACAGTGGGAATTTGCTCAAACAGATTGGAACAGTCGCCGTTTAAAGATACTATGGCTGGGTATAATTATCAATGTCTTGATATTAGCTGGTTTTAAGTATTCTATTCCGACTTGAAACTTTATTATCTATGGCTCTAATAGTAATTTCAATTCACTAAAAATCATTGCACCTTTGGGAATTTCATTCTTTACTTTTGAGTGTATTGCATATTTAGTAGATGTTTATCGTGGTGCACCTGCAACAACAAATTTACTTAGATTTGCCGCATATAAGTTGTTCTTCGCTAAATTAATTTCTGGTCCTATCACTCGTTACCACAATGTAGCTAGCCAATTAAAGAACCTTGCTTTCCCCACTACAGCAACAATTGCAGAGGGATTATGGTTAATTGCCCGCGGTGCATTCAAAAAAGCGATTCTAGCGGATAATTTGGGCGTTTTTGTGAATCTATGCTTTAGTAACCTACAAAGGGCTAGCACTACGGACTTATGGTTAGCCATATTCGCCTATGGCTTGCAATTATATTTAGATTTTAGTGGCTATGTGGATATAGCTCGTGGTACTGCTTTACTGTTCGGTATTGTTTTACCGGAAAATTTTGACTTCCCCTACTTTGCTACTAATATTGCTGACTTTTGGCGACGCTGGCATATGACTTTAGGGGATTGGTTACGTAATTATATATATTTTCCTTTAGGCGGTTCTCGCAAAGGTTTAGTACATACTTATATCAATTTGATGGCTGTGATGCTAATTGCAGGTATTTGGCATGGTGCAGCTTTAGGCTTTGTAGTGTGGGGAGGATTACATGGTACAGCTTTGGTTATCCATCGCTTAGTTGATAGTATCAGCGATCGCTCACCCTTATGTAAGGGTTTTTGGCAAAATCCCCTGGGAATATTCATTGCTTGGCTATTTACCCAATCCATGGTGTTTACTTCCTGGGTTTGGTTCCGTTTACCTAATCTCGAAGATTTTTCTCTAGTCATCCGACATTTGTGGGGTTATGGCGGTGATATCCAGTTTGTCCAAAAAATTTATTTAGAAACACTCCATTTGATCCAATTCCAAGTAGCTTTACTATTACTGATAATAGTAGCTGCTATGGGTATAAATTATTTTTGCGAACGTCAACTCAAGCTCCAGTTTAACTGGCATATCAAACTCTTGTTTGTTCCTATTAGTTTATATGCTGTTTGGCTCCTAGCTCCAGAAGCTGCTTTGTCTTATATTTATTTCGATTTTTTAATCCTGAATAACAACACTAAAAATCAGCCTTTTCTCTTCTCTCACTCCATGCTATCCTTGACTCTTCTTGTCAATAGCTCCCCATTAATTTTTTCAGCAAACCCTAACTAAATTGTTTCCGAGCAAAATGTACTACAAAAAGTTC
>CBZS010000068.1 GCA_000613065.1 Richelia intracellularis
CAGCGTTAGATCTAGTTAGTGTATGGTCGATTGATTTATCGTCTTGTTTTAGGACAAGTAAAACAAGACGATAAATCAATGGAATGAAATTACAGCAATCCCTGCATTATTGGAGTTATTAGACATGGCTGGATGTATTATTACCATTGATCCCATGGGTACGCAAACAGCAATTGCATCCCAAATATTGAATGCAAAAGCAGATTATGTTTTAGCACTCAAAGGTAATCATCGTAAACTTTACGGACAAGTGAAAAATTGGTTTGAGCAACAGTTATCTCAAGGCTTTAAA
>CBZS010000069.1 GCA_000613065.1 Richelia intracellularis
TTTTCTTCAATTTCAACAAGAGAATGGAATTATTTATCCATTGATTCATACTAATTATTGGCTTTCTGGTTGGGTAGGAATGCAACTGAAACAACTACAAAATATTCACCAGGTACATACTTACCATTCTCTGGGAGTGGTGAAGTACAACACAATCAAGAATATTCCAGCGATCGCAAATACAAGATTAGCTGTGGAAAAGCAGGTGTTAGAAACAGCAGCAACAGTTGTGGCAACTAGTCCTCAGGAAAAGGAAGATATGCGAAGGCTAGTTTCCCAAAAGGGTAGAATTGATATTATCCCCTGTGGTACAAATATTCAGCTGTTTGGTGGCGTAGAGAAGCAAACTGCTAGGGAAAAATTGGGACTTGACCCCCAAGCCAAAATAGTTCTATATGTAGGGCGTTTTGACCCCCGTAAAGGAATAGAAACTCTGGTGCGTGCTGTGGGGAAATCCCAGTCGCGTCAAGCTCAAAACTTGCAATTGATTATTGGTGGTGGTAGCGTTGCTGGTAATAGCGATGCTCGAGAACGTGATCGCATTGAGAAAATTGTCGGAGAATTGGGTATGAAAGGGATGACAAGTTTTCCTGGTCAGTTGAGTCAGGAGATTCTGCCATACTATTACGCAGCAGCCGACGTGTGCGTTGTTCCCAGCCATTACGAACCATTTGGATTAGTGGCAATTGAAGCCATGGCGAGTGGAACACCAGTAATTGCGAGTGATGTGGGCGGATTGCAGTTTACCGTTGTGAATGAAGAGACTGGTTTGTTAGCACGACCCCAAGATGTGGATTCTTTTGTCGTGGCAATTGACCGGATTTTAAGTGATACTCAGTGGCGCGATTATTTGGGTATGGCAGCTACAAAGCGGGTAAGGAGTAAATTTAGTTGGGATGAGGTAGCAACTCAGCTATCAGAGCTATATATGCAAATTTTGCAGCCTGTAGTAAAGGAACCAGCGTTAATCGGTTGATGGATTATTAGCTTGCAGGTAATGGGCAAATAGGTAATGGCTCATATATTAGCGATCACTTCTGCTGTTACCCGTTGCCCATTGATGTTAAAAATCATAGCTCTTACTCTCTGCGTCTCTGCATAAAACTTATCGCAGTGGTTCAGCAATGCCAAAATAAAGAATTGGATCATGTTTGCCTCAGACTGTTATGGTAATTCAAGCTATACTTACCATCGAGGCAGCAAATAAAAATAACTAATTGATGTGCAAACAGTTGACTTTACAACCCTGGTAGCAGTTTTTAGTGATATCCGTAACCACTGGCTACCATCACGTTTAGAAAAAGTTTACCAACGCGATCGCTACACTATTACCATAGCCTTAAGAACTTTGAATGGTAGGGGTTGGTTGGATATTTGTTGGCATCCACAAGCAGCAAGGATGTGTATTGGCGATCCACCACCACGATTACCAGATACCTTTACTTTCAGTCAACAATTGATACATCAGTTGGGGGGATTGGCATTAATTGGGATAGAAGCGCTCGCTCCTTGGGAACGTGCTGTGGATCTACAATTTGCCCGTCGTCCGGGGGAAGCTCCCCTGTATCATCTCTATATAGAGATTATGAGCAAATATAGTAATGTGGTTCTCACTGATGCAAAAGATACAATTATTACCGTTGCTCACCAAGTCAGCGAGAAAAAATCTAGTGTTCGTCCTTTACTAACAGGACAAATCTATGAGAAACCACCAAAGCTAACAAATACAATTCCGACTTTAGAGGAATCTCAACAACGTTGGCAAGAAAGGGTAAGTTTGGTTCCAGGAGCGATAAAAAAACGGTTATTAGAGAACTATCGCGGACTTTCCCCAGCATTAATTGAATCCATGGTGTATTGCGCTGGAATCAGTCCCCAGAGTAACACCGATTCCCTTACAGATGATGCATGGGAAGAATTGTTTCAATATTGGCAAGCATGGTTGCAAGCATTAACCGAGGATAAATTTAAACCCGTAAGCACATCTACTGGATACAACGTACTGGGTTGGCAAGCTCTGGAAACGGCAAATGATATCCAGGAATTAATCAACAAATACTACATAAATCATCTCAATCAACAGCAATTTTCCCAATTACGGCATCAACTGAGTCAAAAACTGAGTAATATTTTGACCAAACTGGGTGTAAAACAACAAACCTTCGCCAATAGATTGCAGGAATCCCAACACGCAGATACATATCGACAACAAGCCGACTTATTAATGGCATACCTGCAAAACTGGAAACCAGGGATGACAGAAATAGAACTCCCAGACTTTGAGACAGGCGAACCCGTAACCATTAAGCTAGAGGCAGATAAAAACGCTGTTCAAAACGCGCAACGCTTCTATAAACAGCACCAGAAACTTAAACGTGCCAGTGAAGTGGTTAAGCTCCTCTTGAGAGAAGTAGAGGTAGAAATAAATTATTTAGAACAGGTAGAAGCTGCGATCGCGCAAATAGATGATTACAAATCTCACATAGACTTACAAACTCTAGAGCAAATACGAGAAGAGTTAATTCAACAAAAATATTTAGAAGCTAGGGAATATCGCAGTCCTAGTAGTAAAGATGCCATTAGCAACTTTCACCGTTACCAAACTCCTAGTGGTTTTGAGGTATTAATTGGTCGTAACAACAGTCAGAACGATTATTTAAGCTTTCGCGTCGCTGGAGATTATGATTTGTGGTTCCATGCCCAAGAACTTCCTGGAAGCCATGTATTATTGCGTCTAGAACCCGGTACAGTTGCCGATAGTAAAGACTTACAATTTACAGCCAACCTGGCAGCATATTACAGTCGTGCCCGTCAAAGTGAACAAGTACCAGTAGTTTACACCCAACCTAAGCACGTCTACAAACCCAAGGGTGCGAAACCTGGAATCGCCATTTATAAGCAAGAGCGGATTATTTGGGGACAACCCAACACAGTGACTCAAATTCTCTCAAAAACGGCCTGAAAGACTCCTAAACTTTAGCTAATGTTGAGGTTTTCATTAATCACAACATCATATTTTAATAGCAATTGTTTTGCTGTTTTAAAATAAAAATCTTTACATCTATTCATAACTTTTTTATGTTGCTTTTATAATTGTTTAACTTTTTAGTTATAGGCAAACAATTTGAGGAAGTTGTGAGGTAAAGGTAGGAGAGCAGGGGGAGATAAAATAACCAACTAGCAACTACCAACTACCCATCATCCAATCCTAAGGTTGTTCCATCCAACCGCGATAACCAGTAACAATACGACTACCATCTTTAAATATATGGATTTCTGTTTGGTCACTTGCCCAGGTAATCTTATCTTGGAATTCTGGATTCAATACAAGTACTCGCTGATTACTGGAGGATACGGGAGAAGTAGGATCGTTAATTGCTAGAGACTCCACAAATGCCCCATCTATTAAAATATCCAATTGGTCAATTAATTCCTGCGCCCCAACTGGAGCATATTCTGATTGTAATCTTTGTAAGGTAAAGCCTGTAAATGACATCACATTTAAACCAGCAGCTTTGAGTTTACGGGCTAAAGCTGCTAGTGCTGGAGCTTGCCAAAATGGTTCTCCTCCAGAAAATGTTACACCTGTATTCCGAGTGTTACTGAGAATTTTTTCGGCTAAAGCATCCACGGTAATTAGCTGGTTAATCTCAAATGACCAAGAATCAGGATTAAAACAGCTAGGACACTTCCGCAGACAGCCTTGTAGCCACACAACAGCACGACAACTAGGCCCGTTTACTTCTGATTCATCTATGTAACCCATGATGTTCAGATATCCAGGGGGAATTTCCATCAGTGGTAATAATGGATCGGTTGCCTTTCTTTCCATGTTTTTCTTCCTTAATTTAAAATCAAATAAATATAGACCAATTCTCTGGGCAGGCTTTTCCTGCTCTTACGGTTAACCCTAATCCTCTCTACCATTGCAAATTGGTGAACCATCAGGATTTCGTAGGGTAAGAACCTGATTGCCCTTAGTTACTTCACCAGCAATAATTGCTGGTTTGCCAGCAATGGTAGTTTTGCAACCCCGGACTTTAATCTTATCTTGCTTATTTCTTTTTGTGCGACTCTTTTGGTAGTACGGAGTATGATCTAAGAATAATAAATGACAAGTCAACCAGAGTAGTATTGACAGCCAAAAATGTACTTGATGGAATTGGCTTGTAAAAAGTGAAAAAACAGGAACAGTTACACACCCTATGCAAGGATCTACATCAAATCAAGGTATCTTTTGGTCACAACCACGAGAACTATTTGAAGAGATAGAGCACCTGGATTAATCAAGTCTTAGTTCATCTGAGGGGGTTCGAAGAACTACAAGAAAGTGAAGTTGGACAAAAAATAGCTCAACCGGAACAATTTATAGTTGAAATATGGTTCAAGAGAGCCAATTTAGACGCAATTATCCCACAGCTTTAGGATTTTTATTCACCCAAAATCCATAACGTTTGAAGTTGTAGACTAAATTATTCACTCCAATAGTCGCCTTGACTGACTGCTTACCAATGGAACCCATTAACTTGCCTCCCATTTCATTAACCCAGTGACCAAAAACCTGTTCGACCTTTGCTCTGACTTGAGAACGTTCTGGATTATCTTCTTCCTGTTGTGCAGTCAATGGATGATTGCGGTAAGGTCGTTGATGAATGTGACAGAGGAATTGTAAAATCTGTAGAATACATTCAATAGATTCACTACCATAGGCACTATCTGCCCAAACCTCTTCCCCCTGGTTTTGCTCATCCAACAGTGCCCCTAACACTTGGGAATCATCCACTGAGTCATCCGTGACTTGATAGCGACGAATAAAACCGTACTCCACATCGATACTGATGTGGTTTTTATAACCAAAGCAACTCTGACCATTCTTTTTTCTCCAGGGAGCATCGGTATCCTTCTGGGACAAGCTATGAGGCTTTTGCTGGCAACTTTCGGG
>CBZS010000070.1 GCA_000613065.1 Richelia intracellularis
GTCGTTTGACTTTGAGGCTTGTTTGTTGATTGCGGCTCAAATTCTTTGATGTTGTTGAAGATATCATCCGTTTGTGCAATTTTTTTTGAGGTTTGGCTTTTACTACTTTAGGAAGACCATAGCCCATTCGATTCAATACTTGTGCCATTGTACTGGCGCAAGGCAATTGCTCCTGGCTAAATCTCTGTTCTTTGAGTTTTTCTAGTGCGGATGTTCCTGTTAACCGGGTATAGGCTAAGGAAGTTTTAAATGTTGTTTCTCCTGGCAACGTTTTGCTGTGCTAAAGGCTGATTGTAATCCCACACAGATTATCCCTGTTCTTTTTTCCCCTAACCCTAACTCTATATTTTCTCTAGCCCAACCGAATACTGTTTCTGCTAACCTTGCTCTACCTTGGCAATATTTCAACGTTATCTGACCTTGAAAGCCCCGACGTTCTACTCCATTCATTTTCCATGCTGCCAACCGCAAGTCTTCTATTTGTGATCTTGTTAATGATTTGGGTTTCTCTGCTGGGTCTAGCATACTCCAAAATACTTGCCCCTGTTTTTTTACTCATCAACATTACATCTTACTTTCATTGGTAAATTCTTTCTTATAAATTACCTTATATCATACTCCGTACTACCAAAAGAGTCGCACCTAAATCTAAAATCCAAAATCCACAATGCTACTGCTTCCAGATATATCACCATTACGGGTACTAATTATGCTACTGCCTTCAGATATATCACCATTACGGGTACTAATTGTAGAAGACGATCCAATGATGCAATTAGGATTAGAACAATCTTGAATGGACTATCCACAGTTGGAAGTAGTGGAATCTGTTACAGATGAATATTTAGGGGTACAAGCTGGACTAAGATTAAAACCTGATGTGGTAGTAATGCATATCGGGCTACCACGATTATACGGAATTGAAGCCACTAAACAAATAAAATTAGCATTACCTAAGACTGATGTAGTAATGGTCACATCTCACACCACGGGAACAGAAATTATTGCAGCTCTATCTAGTGGCGCTGATGTCTATTCTATAAAAGGTGCAACGCGAGATTAATTAGTGCGATCGCAGTTGCTATTGAAGGTGCAGCTTATCTGGACCCACAGATTGCCAGGAAAGTAATTGATAATCTCAAACCACTTACCAACAGCATAAATCAGAAGGCTCTACAAGAAAATATGTCACATTTGTCAGAGCGAGAAATGGAAGTTTTAAAACTAATTGTTGAAGGCTATAGTAATCCAGAAATAGACAAAATATTATACTTAAGTCCCAATACAGTCAAAAACCATGTTCGAGGAATTATGAACAAACTCGCTGTGGATGATTGCGTACAGGCAGCTGTTATTGCTCTACGTTCTGGGATTATTTAATCATTATTATGCGGGTCTCAAAAAATAAAATTCCCCAGTAGTTCCTGGGGAACAAAATCTGGCGTTGCATAAGTCCGGGATGAATTAGCGTTTGAAACCATTGAGAAACCGTTGAAAATTTAGTGAAATCATCCCGGACTTATGCAACGCCCAAAATCTCTGTATCTATTCCCTAAGAATTAATGCTCGCATTTTTGAGGCTTAATCACATCACACTATATGCGTTTTATGAATTAAATTTATGCAGAAGGCACATACAATAATTATTCTTATAGAGGTTGGGTAGAAAGTATTTACTTTTATCCGAGTTTATCCGTGGAATCAATCAAAAATTGCTTGGCTAATAATTGATAACTGAAATGGCGTTACTTCCCGTAAAAGAACAACCCAACCCCTCCCAAAGTTACCAATGCCCCCGCGATTGCACGCCAAGTAACTCGCTCTCCCATCCATATTGCCAGGGGTATCACAAACAAAGGACTAGTTTGCAACAAGGTAGTAGCAATTCCAGTTTCTGTATATTTTATAGCTGTTACCTGCAACCAAATACCCAGGTAAGTCCCAATAAATGCAGCGAAAAAGATTGCTGATATTGATCGCCAAGAAGACAGAAAATTCCACTGAAATTCAGCCTTTTGACGAGGGCAAAATAGCCAGACCAAAAGTATAAATTCACCCCCCATCAGACGTAATAAAGCCGCCCAAGCAGGGGTAACGTTAGTATTTCCTAAAGCCACACGGGAAAGTAAAGAACCTGCTGTATTTACGATCGCAGCGAATAAAGCATAACTAATTCCCTTACTCCATTCGTGGGTATAATTATTCTCATCTTCCGATACTCTTTCAGTAAT
>CBZS010000071.1 GCA_000613065.1 Richelia intracellularis
CGTTGCTGAATCAGGGGATGATTTCACTAAATTTTCAACGATTTCTCAATGGTTTCAAACGCTAATTCATCCCGCACTTATGCAACACCCTATTATCTATTTAGGTGATAATTCCTTCTCGCGAAACCTTCACAGCAAAGTCCATAAACATATCAAACCCATAATTACATGGTGAATTCTGCCTTAGTTGCCACAATCTACGTCAACCCAGTAACAGGAGACAAGAACTATAAAGGTTTGCGTTTGCAACCATACAAAACTATTTCCCAAGCTTTAGCAACAAAAAAAACACCCATGATTATTCAGCTAGCTCCTGGGACTTATAGTACTGAAAATGGTGAGAGATTTCCCTTGGTGATACCCCCAGGGGTAATTATCGTTGGGAATGAGGCAACTAAAGGTAAAGGTATTACTATTTCTGGTAGTGGTAATTACGATAGCCCCTTATTTGGAACACAAAATATCACCATATTAATTCAGGGTAACGGACAACTGATTGGGGTGACTGTCACTAATAATAATGTTAAAGGTTCTGCCATTTGGATTGAGTCAACGAATCCCAGGGTATCTGATAGTACTCTCACTAAATGTGGACGGGAAGCTATATTCATTTGCGGTCATGCAAAACCCGTAATTACCGATAATATATTTGTCGAAAATGCTAATGCAGGACTGGTATTAACCGGCCATGGTAAAGGTGAAATATTGAGAAATGCATTAGAAGATAGTGCTTTAGGGATTGCCATGAGCGGCTTTGCTGCCCCTTTGATTGCGGATAATAAGTTATCTGCCAACCAAATTAGCATGGTGGTATCTGGTAACTCTCGCCCAGTTTTACGTCACAATTTTATGACAGCAAACTCACAAGGGGGACTATTTATTAATGCTAAAGGTATCCCCGATTTAGGCAGCAGTCAAGACCCAGCAGGCAATATCTTTAATCAAAATATTGATTTTGATTAAAGATATTACGACCAATCGCATCCTAGCAGCAGGTAACCAATTAAACCCCTCTCTAATTAAGGGTTTGGTAGAAACAGTTGCAGTGACAATAGACAGTAAAAATACAGCTATTATTAATACCAGCTTTGCGGATATTGAGGGACATTGGGCAAAGGATTTTGTTGAAGCTCTAGTCAATCGTGGTTTATTAAGTGGTTTCCCTGAGGGTACATGTCGTCCAGACGCACCCCTAACTCGTGCTCAATATGCAGGTGTGATCGCAAAAACTTTCCAACTCCCTGCCACGAATTCGATACGTAATTTCATCGATATATCACCAAACTTTTGGGCTGCAAAAGCCATCGCTCAAGCTACAAGTATGGGTTTCATCAGCGGATTTCCTGATGTGAGCTTTCGCCCAAGACAAAATTTAACCCGCTCACCAAGGAAACAATGGCTTGGTGAGCGGGTTAAAGCTCAGTGGTGGTAATACAAATATTCTATTCACCTATAGCGATAGCGTACAAATTCCCAGTTATGCCACCAATGCAGTTGCGAACGCTACTCAAAAAATGTTAATTGCCAATTATCCAGACACTTCCCAACTAGAACCCCTCAGGGATATTAAGCGGGCACTGGGCAGAACCATTTATCCAAGGATTGGTAAGCATGAATCTCACCCGTGGTTTTGCCGATGGTACTTACCAGCCCGACAAACCCATGAACCGAGCCCAATATGCAGCACTAATTACAGTGGCATTTAACCCGGAGCCTAAACGTAAAGTAGTTGATTTTACGGATGTGCCTAAACCATTTTGGGCTTATAGTGCCATCCAAATAGCAGCCCAAGGAGGATTTGTTAGTGGATTCCGCCATCCTTCCCAAGGAAATGACCATTTTACCTTCCGTCCCCAGGACGCTGTGCAACGCTTACAGGTTATTGTCTCTTTAGCGAATGGATTAGGATTACCATCTGCCCATCCAGATGTTCTGCTTCGCTATATTGACCATAATCAAATTCCTGAATATGCCCAAACGGCCGTGGCAACTGCTACAGTACAAAAAATAGCGGTCAATTTCCCTGCTCCTAAATCATTGCAACCAAATCAAGTTGCTACTCGTGCCAAAGTTGCAGCCATGGTATATCAAGCATTGGTAGCTATTGGTCGTTCCCAGCCAATCAATTCTTGTTATATTATTTCTCCTTCTATGATTAATTAGTAAAATAAGAAACATTCGAAAAAAATGGATAAAAAGAGAAAGGTGACATAAAATACAAGTTCAATTATCAGAGCAAGACATAAGTGATTTCAGTTACCTAGTCATATATGAAATTTCTATTGGTAAATTTTCTGAGTTTTCTATTTTTTTCTAGTAAAAGTAATTAGTGATAACTGATTGCAGTCTACCCACCCAAGCCAAAAAGACGATGTTCACAGTCCTGGACACCTCAAATGATTTAGCTAAAAGCTTATTAATACACTATGGTTTTGATCTTAGTGGTTACAGTAGTAGTGAGCTAATTGCTCGCTGGAAGAGTCAATATCCTCTAAATTGGTTGCATTTAGCAGTAATTGAAGCCCTATATCAGGGACGCTATAAAGCTATATCTGTGCAACAAATCTTAGCACTTTGGCAGAGGAGGGGACAGGCTACTTTTCATTTCAATGTGGAGTTTGAAAGTTTAATTTGTCGTTGGTTCCCCGAAAAATTCACAGCATCATCAAGACAATTAAAATTAAATAAGTTTCCAAAATCACCTCAGAAACAGATAAATCATTTATCCTCAGTTCCCAACAATCAGGTTCATGAACAGCAAGAAGCAGAAACCACTAAAAACCAAGAATCAACAGAAGAGATTCCTCGGTTCCTACGTTTAGCTCAAAGACATCGCCACAGTGCAAGTAACCACACTGACAACGATAGCAGTCACATTGATAATCAACTCACTTCTCCTGGTTTAGAAAGCAAATCAGTTAACTACACGGGTAATGAAGTTTTAGAACAAGTAATTAAACAATCTGCTTTTACCACCACAACAGCAACATTAACCGCCATAGAAACAACTATAGAAGTTACTAGATCTCCAGGGACAAGCAGACTGGGTCATTTTGAAACTTCCCATCCGAATCATCCCCCCATTGATCAATTTACACCAGAACATAGCGTTCGCTCTGATTGTTTTGCTTCTAAGCTCAAAGCTATATCTACCCGTCAACTAGCAGAAGCATAGAATGCGATTTACCTATTTCCCACACCTGTAAATACATCTACTGGTTCTGTTGTCGTAACTTGAAATCAATACGCTGCTCTGATGATAACCTTTCTAGGGCATAATCATTCAGATCCACGAATTTCATGGAATCAACCAAGGTAGGGTGATGTATCTGAATTTGCTGATACATTTGTTGTGCAATCGCTCGATAGGATGGATGTCCTTGGCGAGTGCTGCGTAATTCAACTAGATGATACACTTCTCTTAAGTTTAATTTAACACGCCAACGAACTAAGTAAGCAAAAGGGACAACATACTCAGAAGCATCGGGTAAATCTTTGGCAATTAACTCTGTGGTTTCCGCAGCTATATCCAGAACTTCTTTGTAAGGCTTGACTAGATCCGCATCTATTAATTCTGGGGGAATAATATAACCATGGCTGATAGAAAATCGTTGACGCTCTTGGGTAAGTACCCGATGTCGTTGTAAATCTCGATAAGCACCAATATCTGCCAAAATATCAAAGGTGTAGTAAACCTCTTCAAAAGCACGTCCTGGACGATGAAACCTCGACTCCCTCTCTCCTGCATAAGTATTAATAATGTCTACCCTTTCTGACGTTCCCAAGTCCCTTACATAAGCTCGTACTTGCTCAAAAGTTAAATTGGAGTGGGGGTATAGAATAGCTGCTACCACCTTCATTTCTGCTTGGGGATCGTACTGCACTAACTGCACTGTTGTAGAAGATGCGGCTTGTCTATTTCCCAACAGCTTTTGCGTTAGCAACTCGGTATTTTGGTGATTGGCAGATAAATACTGAGCATATTTAGCACCCCGCTCAGTTTTAGCCCGTTTAACGAAAGAAGGAATAACTTGATCTAATTCCCATTGCATAGATTGAGAAAGCGATCGCAATTCTCGATGAGGTGCAGCATTGAGTTTAACCAGTAAATACTCAAAAGCCCTACCATTACCAAACAAGCCTACATTCGTTAATGTTGCCATGGGAAGTAAGCCCCGCAACAAATCCAGAGCTTTCGCCCTTGTGGCACTATTATAGCCTCTTTCTGATGTATCACTATCCCGTGGTATACAATTACGTACCCAAACCAACAGGGGATCAATTAATTGGGTATAAGTATCGAATAAATTATCTAGTGTTTTTTCATACAGCTTCCCATAACTAGAACCCATAATTGATGGTTCCCGGCAATAGCGATAATGCCCATTTACTTGGCTATTAAAAGGCACATACCGAGTAGACTTTTCCAAGGGAGAAATTCCCAAACGACTATCTTCTAGAGCCTTAGCTGCAATATTGCTAATATTTTCGCAAGCAATATGTGCGCCTCCCAACTCCGCCACCGAATCATCACCGTACCCAATCAGTACACGATCATAAAATCCTGTAGCTTTTTGTATTGCCACTAAGCGATCGCTAGCTCTATTCTCGGGATCAACCAAGCCCGCTTCTGGAGCGTTAATAAATTCATCTAAGAGAATACGGCGCAGACTTTTATCACTGCGACTGTAGCGAGAAAATAACGCACCTTTTACCACCTCTGGTAAATTGTACAAACAAAATACATCAGAGTTGCAATTAGTGACAAATGACTCTAATAATAACTGTTCTGATTCATTAAACATTTGGGATGTTTGCTTGTAAACCATCAACCGCCAATCTCAACATAAGCTACACCAGTAGAACCAAAACCCCCACTACCACGCTGAGATAAACTTAACTCATCTACCTCCTGAAAAACTCCCCTCAGCACAGGAACGACAACCAATTGAGCAATTTTCATCCCTGGAGTGACTTGAAAAGGTTCAGCACCAAGATTCAGCAAAATTACGTTTATTTCTCCCCTGTACCCAGCATCAACGGTTCCTGGAGTATTTAGCACTGTCACCCCATGTTTCAAAGCCAAGCCACTGCGGGGACGCACTTGTAGCTCAAATCCCATAGGAACTTCCGCAGATATTCCCGTAGGTATAGCAAACCATTCCATGGGTTGTAGAGTATGCTCAGCAACAGCCACTAAATCTGCACCAGAATCCCCGGGATGTTCATATTTTGGTAGTTTAGCTGCAGGTACAAGGCGTTTTACCTTGACTATAGTCTGATTAAAGCTCATTCTTCACATACTCACAAACATGGCTGTGCCCTTCACTTTATCAATTTTTACGCCCTATCAACCATTTTTATTTTCTGATATCTTCTAATGGTTCTGCATAAAAACTAATTTACAAACCTCTAATAATGTATGCCTTTGCAAAATTACATTTTTCTTAGGAGGATAACAATAATGCAATAAGCATATCTGAGAAAATTTAAAGGCTTACACTTACTTCTGGGAGGAGTAGTCCTGTCAAGTTTTGCTCCTCTAGCCTTAGCAATACTATCAATTTCCAACCCTGCATTTTCAGCGCCACCTAGCCCACCACCAGGCTGTCCTGAAGGTTGGGTTCCTGCACCCAACCCACAACTTGGTTGTATTCCTAATCGAATACAAGTAAAACCAAATCGACCATTCAGACGTAGAGTAACAAACTCTAACCAGTCTAATGAAGTAAAATTACCATCAGACAGGCCGAAGGATTTTACCTACAATAAATGTGAATTAGGTATTGTCGATCCCGTAGATTGTCCTGAGAATAATCCGATCTCTCCATCGAGAGATTAAACAACCTACCACCTTTACTTATTGAAATTGATTGTATGAGCTTCAGGGATCATTACTAAATAATACTAAATAAATTGTATACTCCCTTTTCGTCAAAAGTTGCTCACTAAGCAACTTCCTCGCTACACAAAATAAATCTCATGCCAATAAGCAAATATTGCATATAATGAATCAGAATGTATTAAAACATGAACTTTTGTGAATTCGAGGAGTAGGAGATGTACATCGTACAGATCGCTTCGGAGTGTGCTCCTGTTATTAAGGCTGGAGGCTTAGGCGATGTCGTTTACGGGCTCAGCCGTGAATTGGAACTCCGGGGAAATTGTGTTGAGATTATTCTACCCAAGTACGATTGTATGCGCTACGACCATATTTGGGCATTACATGATGCTTACCGCGATTTGTGGGTTCCCTGGTATGGTGGAACAATTCACTGTTCAGTTTACTGTGGTTGGGTGCATGGTAGATTATGTTTCTTTATAGAACCCCATTCTGGAGAGAACTTCTTTAATCGGGGTTGTTACTATGGTTGTAATGACGACAATATGCGTTTTGCTTTCTTCAGCAAAGCAGCAATGGAATTTTTATTACAAAGTAATAAGGGTCCTGACATCATCCATTGTCATGATTGGCAAACAGGTTTAGTACCAGTCATGCTGTATGAGATGTATAAATATCATGGCATGGGTAATCAAAGGGTTTGTTACACCATTCATAATTTTAAACATCAAGGTATAGGGGGTGTGGATCTACTGTGGGGAACAGGTTTAAATCGTGAGTCCTATTACTTCCAGTATGATAAGCTCAGGGATAATTTCAACGCCTTTGCTTTGAATCTCATGAAAGGTGGTATTGTTTACTCCAATGCTGTGACTACCGTATCGCCTAATCATGCTTGGGAAGCCCACTATACAGACATTAGTTGTGGCTTAGGACATACTATTCACCTAAATCAAGATAAGTTTCAAGGAGTATTAAATGGTATTGACTATGACTATTGGAATCCTTCAGTAGACCGTTATATTCCTTACCACTACGAGAAGAAAGATTTTGAGCATAAATTATATAACAAAAAAGCTTTACGGAAAAGATTACTCCTAGGAGAGAGTGAGAAACCAATCATTGCTTATATTGGTAGATTGGATAATCAAAAGGGCGTACATTTAGTTCATCATGCTATGTACTATGCCCTGAATAGGGGAGCACAATTTGTACTACTTGGTTCTGCTACCGAGCCAGGAATTAATGCCCATTTTTGGCATGAAAAACACCACTTAAATCATAACCCGGATGTTCATTTAGAAATTGGTTTTAATGAAGAATTATCACACCTAATTTATGCTGGTGCGGATATGATTGTAGTTCCCAGTAACTATGAGCCTTGTGGTTTAACCCAGATTATTGGTTTAAAATATGGAACCGTGCCTATTGTTAGGGGTGTTGGTGGATTAGTCAACACAGTATTTGATCGCGATTATGACCAAAACCACCCACCAGAGGAACGAAATGGCTATGTTTTCTATCAAACAGATTACAATGCTTTAGAGTCAGCCATGGATCGAGCGATCGGTTTGTGGTATGTCTACCCTGAGGAATTCCGCAAGTTAGCTTTACAAGGCATGAATTGTGATTATTCTTGGAACAATTCAGGTCAAGGGTACATAGAAATTTACGAAAATATTCGAAACAAATAAACACCATTTTCAACTAATTTACACAAGCCAAGAAAATAAAATATCTTGGCTTTTACTGTTCCGTGGTATTTTATCTATGTACTTTCAGTTATTGTAATAAAAGACAATAACTTTTTGCATAATGGTACCTATAATAAAACAAATTAATAGTTAAAAACTAGGCTAAATAACACTTTATTACGTCACATACTAGGCTGAAATTTGTGACTTTTTAGGGTTTAACATAGTAGAATGAAACCTGTATCTTGTTTGTGGTGTTAGATATTTAACTTGTATTGATTGCCACTGTTTCCACAATTCGTAACGATTATCTATAAAGAATTTACTAGCAGTGGGCATCTTATCTTTTAAAGTTGAATTGAAAATATCTAGCAACCATTTTTCCAAAACCATACTATCTTGAATCGAGCCTAAAACCTCCTGAATACTTTTAACTTCAGCAATATGCTCTTGATAAGATTCTCCATATCTATCTGTAAATAACTCCATTTGATACCGCAAACGTTTTGCTTGCTTGCGTAAGTCATGTATTGTTTTGCCCTGACTTGCTAATGATTGTTCTATTTGATTTTTATCCCAACCTGTAGGCACTACAATTCTATCTGCTTCTAGCTGAGTTGCTACTAACCACCCGGGATGTAGCATGAATATGCTTACCTCCGGTAAAAGCAAATCTGGTAAAACATTTTCTAGTGTCAAAGATGCTAGAGGATAATATTTTGGTTGTTCTAACCATTTTTTTAGAGACTTAACCAAAGATTTATAACGTTCGCCTTTTAGTGTTTCTTGTACCTCTAAAACGGCTTTTTTTCTTTGTTTCTTTAAAATATCTAAGGCTAACTGCAAATACTTTTGCTCTTCAGATGGAAGATACGGCACATATTTTTGTTCTAAAGTCTCTTTTAATACATCAATATCTCGGAGACTTCCTAGATTACGACTGATTTTACCAATATTGCGATCACTAGCAGATTTTGGTAACTTAATAACCGAGTCAAATCTGCTTACTGCTGTACGTAGGCGACGCATACCTACACGCATTTGATGTAATGCTTCTGGATCTTTATCTTGTTTAACTTGCAATTCCCATTTTAAACTTTTTTTCAGGTGCTTGTTAATTGCAAAATGGGCATATTCCCCTAATAGTTTAACTTCTAGTTGTGTAGAGGTATTCATAAGAATGATGTTAATTAATGTAAATTGGCACTTTCTTTTTTACTGTTAATTTTATCATTTCCCAAAAAAAGAAAATTGATTCTTCATCTCTGCTTTAGAAAGTTGTATCGATGCGGATTTACGATCGCTCATGCTAATTACTCAATAAACATTGATGATTGTTGATGCAGCGAAATGTAAAATTTTTATTAGAGAAAGACTGATAAATGAAAAGTTATCATTTGAAGGTAGATTCTACTCAAACAAATCATCTTTTCTAGAATAGTTAAATAGGCTAATAAGCCCCTCCCGGACTTTCATGTTCTCGCCCAAAATTCGCTTAAGACTATTTTTGTAGTCGGTTAACCTATCCATTACATACATAATCTCCTTTTTTAATTGTTGATTAACATATCTTTTGCTGACATTGTCATCATTATCATTCTATCTAGATTTAGCTCTCCGGCTTCTTCAAGAAGCCGGAGAGCCATAACATGAGACCAAAACCTAACACACCCCAAGTTAATTAATTAATTAATTATTTATTTAGTCGTAGTTGGCACAGGGTAAGCGCATCTCAAATTCTATTGACAAGCGGGTTGAGAGGTATCATCATCTTGGGATAAACAAGCAGTAAGAACAGTCAGCATATAATTATTATCCATAGCGGCTCGATTAGATTTGGGTGCGACTCTTTTGGTAGTACGGAGTATGATATAAGAATAATAAATGACAAGTTAACCAGAGTAGTATTGACAGCCAAAAATATACTTGATGGAATTGGCTTGTAAAAAGTGAAAAAACAGGAACAGTTCCACACCCTATGCAAGGATCTACATCAAATCAAGGTATGTTTTGGTCACAAGCACGAGAACTATTTGAACAGATAGTTAGTTGGTTAGACTCAGACAGCATTTGTGGGTTAGAACACTCCCAGATAGAGAGTAAGTAACTTGAGAATGGATACGAACTATTGAGACGGTTGTTACAAACAAAGATATTTTGATAAACGCAGTCAAGATTAAATAGAGGGAGAGTGTGCAGCCACAGACTCAGTAAACAGAACACACAAGAAAAAATTGTCGCGGAAATTGACCACATTATTTGGCACAGTAATGGCCAATAGAATCGGTTATGGAGGAAGAAAGATAAATACGCTATTTCCTTTGGATGGTGAGTTTAATCTACCAGCACAGCAATATTCTCTCTCATGGACTAACACAGGGATATTAGGTGATTTAGAAGAAAGAATTTACCAATGAAAGTAAGATGTAATGTTGATGAGTAAAAAAACAGGGGCAAGTATTTTGGAGTATGCTAGACCCAGCAGAGGAACCCAAATCATTAACAAGATCACAAACAAATAGAAGACTTGCGGTTGGCAGCATCGAAAATGAATGGAGTAGAACGTCGGGGCTTTCAAGCTCAGATGACGTTGAAATATTGCCAAGGTAGAGCAAGGTTAGCACAAACAGTATTCCCTTGGGGTAGAGAAAATATAGAGTTAGGGTTAGCGCAAAAAAGAACAGGGATAATCTGTGTGGGATTACAATCAGCCTTTAGCACAGCAAAGCGTTGCCAGGAGAAACAACCTCTTCTCTTGTGGCATTATCCCTGGGACAAATTGCAGAATCTGATTCTCAATAAGACCCAAGATTTAAAACTTCCTTAGGCTATACCCGGTTAACAGCAACATCCGCACTAGAAAAACTCAAAGAACAGGGATTTACCCAGGAGCAATTGCCTTGCGCCAGTACAATGGCACAAGTATTGAATCGAATGGGCTATGGTCTTCCTAAAGTAGTAAAAGCCAAACCTCAAAAAAAATTCCACAAACGGATGATATCTTCAACAACATCAAAGAATTTCAGCCGCAATCAACAAACAAGCCTCAAAGTCAAACCACTAAGCATGGATTGCAAAGCTACGGTTAATATCGGGGGTTATTCTCGTGGTGGAAAAACCAGAGGAGACAATCAAGGTGAGGATCATGATATGGGATGCACAGAAAAATATACTCCCTGTGGGATTCTTGATGAAGATAGTGGGCAATTATTCTATATTAACTTTGGTAGTTCTTATTATAAAACCAGGGATTTTATTGTTGATACTCTAATTCAATGGTGGAAGACAATGACACCAGAACAAAAGCAGGATACCGAACTGATACAAATTAAAGTTGATAATGGTCCGGAAAGTAGTGGAGTAAGAACTCAATTAAAAAAAAGGATGGTTGAGTTTGTTGATCTGCTAAATATACCAATTCAATTGCTTTACTATGCTCCTTACCATAGTAAATACAATCCCATAGAGGCTTGTTGGGGTATTCTTGACCAGCATTGGAATGGGGGGGCGAAGCTTGTTGATGTTGAAGTCATGCTTTCCTGGGCTTCGAGTATGAGTTGGAAAGGCTTATATTCTATCTTGAGTTTAAGTAAAACTGTTTATCAAAAAGGGATTTCTCTAACAAAGAAAGCTATGAAACAAGTCGAGTCTAGATTACAGCGAAATCCACTGTTGCCCAAATGGAATATCTTGATTCAACCGCTTTAGCTGGTAATTTATTTTTCAAAAATCAGCTTATCCATGTGATTGAGTATTTGTGGAAAGCTGCATTTGTCTTTTATTATCAGACTTCAACACAGGCAGAAGCTTGGGAGAGCAAACGTTTACAGCTTATCCTTGAATGTAAATCAAGTTCAGTTGCCCCAGGTATGCGCGGGAGTGCGACTTTACCCAAACTCACCCCCCAAGAACGTAAACCCGTGGATACCTGTGCTAGATATTTACTTAACAATGCCAAATACCTCAAATATGACGATTACTTAAAAGCTGGATTCCCCATGGCCACGGGGGTGATTGAAGGTGCTTGTCGCCACCTGATTAAAGACAGGATGGATATCACTGGGGCTAGATGGACCATGAGGGGTGCTGAGGGTGTTTTACCCCTGGGTTCTTTATACATCAGTGGCGATTGGGATGAGTATTGGCAGTTTCATCTACAACAAGAACATAAACCCAATCACCTGGCTTTGTACTCTAGTGGTATTCCTTTGATGAAGCAAGTTCTCAAAGCTCGTTGTTCTACTACCCCTCCACCTCTTCCAATACCTGTCTAAGTTCCACTCCCCGTCTTACTAAAAGAGTCCCACCCATTAGATTTTTGGCGATTACTACCTTTCAAAGATTGCTCTAGGTTTAAAGCATTAAGAGCTATTCGCCGCAGAAGTGCTAAGTTTTGTGGAGCATGACCAGTACGGACACCACAAGCATCTTCATAAAAAGTGACATCTAAAGTCCAATGCAACCCATTTTCCACACCCCAATGAAGACGAATCACTTGTCCTAAGTTACGAGCATCACAATTTAAACTAGTTAGATAAAACTGAACTTCACGGGTTGTTTGATTGCAAAGATGTGGTACCCGCACAACCATGACAACCCATTTAAGACCAACCCAATTGTCTTGGTTATGCAAAGTTTGCTGTTGAGAAATAGGAACACACCAAATTTGACGTTTTTCAGTACGATGATGACCTTTCTCTAACCGTTTATCATAACTATGGATAATACCTTTAAAGCCTTGAGATAACTGTTGCTCAAACCAATTTTTTACTTGTCCGTAAAGTGTAGGATGATTAGCTTTGAGTGCTAAAACATAATCTGCTTTTGCATTCAATATTTGGGATGCAATTGCTGTTTGCGTACCCATGGCATCAATGGTAATAATACATCCAGCCATGTCTAATAATTCCAATAATGCAGGGATTGCTGTAATTTCATTCCATTGATTTATCGTCTTGTTTTACTTGTCCTAAAACAAGACGATAAATCAATGGACCATGCACTAACTAGATGTAACGCTGATTTACCCTGTTCTCTATCATAGGAACCTTTGAGGGTCTTACCATCAATGGGAATTACCTGTGCTCCTGGGGCTTCAACTATTGATTCTACCCAACGTCGAAAGCATCCCTCAAATACTTTTGGGTTAATGGGTTCAAACACCCGTCCAAAGGTATCTGCACTTGGGATGCCCTCTGGTAAAGCTAAAAACTGCTCCAACCAGTCGTATTTACTCAATCCATAATTTTCCATGTCCTCCCATCCCTTACCTCCTGGAATCACTGATAGTATTCCAATGATTAAAATATCTGTTAAGAAATGGACAGGGGTTCTTTCTACAGGTGGGTCTTCTATCTCACTAAAAACTAATGACATTTTTTCTGTGAATGCAGTGGCATTGGCTATACTCAAATTTTTTGAGCTTTTAATCTTTGGTTTTGAAGATTTGAAAGCCGTAGGCGCAAGCCTTCTTGTCAGAGATACCATTAGACTAACCCGTTCAGTTCAGATACACCCTTTGCGTCCTTAGCATACTACTTAACTTCTTTAATAGTTAAATCTCCATTTTTGTGCCCCACGAGTGTTCCAGGAACTGGGGAAGATTGGGTGGGGTAGGGGAGTGCCAGGTGGGGGTATGAGTGTTTATTGGGCTTACTCAAGGTCTTGATGCCCCTACCTGGCACCACGGAATCTAGGGAAGCGTTCCCCAGTTGCGTCAACTTTTTTTGGCGATGCCCCTCCAGTACCCCCCCAAAGGGGGTTGGCGTTCGCACTTGACAATCAAGACATACCTCACAATTATGTACAACAATCTGTAATTTTCACTACAAAATTAGATGCGCTTACCCTGGTAGTTGGCATACCCAAAATATCCTCAATCTTTGGCATTTCTTCTAAGGGGATTACCCTACCTTCATCCTCAAAATTAGCAATTTGGTCGAAGTTTAAATAGCGATACAAATCATCAGCAAAAGGATGAATTTTCTTAGCCACAATGTCCATATATTCTTGTACAGAAGGCATTTTCCCTAGCAAAGAACAAACTGCTGCTAATTCTGCTGAACCAAGGTAAACTTGTGCTCCTTTACCCATACGATTATTAAAGTTTCTCGTAGAAGTAGAAAACACCGTTGCTCCATCTGCAACCCTGGCTTGATTCCCCATACATAAACTACATCCCGGCATTTCTGTACGCGCACCAGCAGCACCAAAAATACCGTACACCCCTTCTTCTTTCAACTGCTTTTCATCCATTCGAGTGGGGGGACATACCCACAAACGGGTAGTAACTGCACCAGAACCTTCCATTACCTTGGCAGCAGCGCGATAGTGTCCAATATTGGTCATACAGGAACCAATAAATACCTCATAAACTTTATCCCCTACTACCTCTGATAATAGTTTCACATTATCAGGGTCATTAGGTGCAGCGACAATGGGTTCTGTGATTTGATTCAAATCAATTTCAATAATTTCTGCATATTCTGCATCTGCATCTGCTGACATTAATTCAGGTTTAGCTAACCACTCTTCCATTTTGGCAACACGACGCATAATCGTCCGAGCATCTTCATAACCCCGTGCTACCATATTCTTCAGCAAAGCGATATTGGAACGCAGATATTCAGAAACTGTCTCTGCACTCAGTTTGATTGTAGAACCCGCACAGGAACGCTCCGCTGTAGCATCGGTAAGTTCAAAAGCTTGTTCAACTTTTAAATCTGGCAAGCCTTCCATTTCCATGATTCTTCCAGCGAAGACATTTTTCTTGTTTTCCTTCGCCACCGTCAACAAGCCTTTTTGAATCGCTACATAGGGAATAGCATTAACAATATCTCGCAGAGTTATACCGGGCTGTAATTGCCCTTTAAACCGCACTAAGACAGATTCTGGCATATCCAATGGCATTGCACCTAAAGCCCCTGCAAAGGCTACTAAACCCGAACCTGCGGGAAAGGAAATACCAAGGGGAAACCGCGTATGGGAATCGCCACCAGTACCAACAGTATCGGGTAAAAGCATCCGATTGAGCCATGAGTGGATAATACCATCCCCAGGACGTAGGGCAACACCAGCTCGTTGAGCAAAAAAGTCAGGAAGTTCGTGATGGGTTGTCACATCAACTGGTTTGGGATAAGCTGCGGTGTGGCAGAAACTTTGCATGACTAAATCAGCAGAAAATCCCAGACAAGCCAGTTCTTTTAATTCATCTCTGGTCATTGGTCCTGTGGTATCTTGAGAACCAACTGTAGTCATAATGGGTTCGCAGGACATTCCCGGACGAACTCCTGGTAAACCGCAAGCTTTACCCACCATTTTTTGTGCCAAGGTATAACCTTTCCCGGTGTCTGCAGGTTGTTGGGGACGAATAAAGGTATTGCTAGGTTCTAAGTTGAGTGAAGCACGGGTTTTATCGGTGAGGGTACGTCCAATTAATAAGGGAATTCTTCCCCCAGCGCGGACTTCATCTAAGATTCTGTCTGGTTTAAGTTGGAATGTAGAAATAACTTCCCCGGATTCATTGGTAATTTCTCCTTTGTAGGGATGGATAGTAATTACCATTCCCGTTTCCATCTTGGTAACATCACACTGGATAGGTAAAGCACCTGCATCTTCTGCGGTATTAAAGAAAATTGGGGCAATGGAAGCGCCTAAAATATAACCACCAGTCCGTTTGTTGGGGACAAAGGGGATATCCTGTCCAATATGCCATAGCACCGAGTTAATAGCAGACTTACGGGAAGAACCAGTACCTACCACATCCCCTACATAAGCCACGGGATGTCCTTTTTGCTTTAATTCTGCAATTGTTTCTAAACTTCCCGGTTGCCTTGATTCTAACATTGCCAGGGCGTGTAAAGGAATATCCGGACGAGTAGTAGCATGGGTAGCAGGGGATAAATCGTCGGTATTAGTTTCCCCTGGAACCTTAAAGACAGTAACAGCAATTGTCTCTGGTAAGGTAGGACGGGAGGTAAACCACTCGGCATTCGCCCAAAAATCTACGACTTGCTTAGCACAGGAATTATTACTTGCAAGGTCTATTAAGTCATGATATGCATCGTAAACAAGGGTAATTGCGGTTAAAGCCTTAGTTGCTGCCTGTGCAATTTCAACTTTGCTTGATTGCAATAACTCAATTAAAGAACCAACATTATAACCGCCTAACATGGTTCCCAATAATTCTACAGCATAAACCGGAGTAATTAGGGGACTGGTAACTTCGCCTTTAGCGATCACAGTCAAAAATCCAGCTTTCACATAAGCAGCTTCATCGACTCCTGGGGGAATTCTGTCGCGCAATAATTCTAATAACCCTGCTTCCTCACCTTGGGGAGGATTTTTCAAAAGTTCACACAGTTGTGATGTCTGTTGTGCATCCAATGGTAAGGGAGGAATGCCTAGGGCTGCTCTTGATTCAACGTGTTTGCGATATGATTCCAGCATTATGCTCTCCAAATTATTCAGCCAAAATGTTTCTGTAGTTTATTGTTGCTTCCCTAGTTATATGGGATGTCCCCTCACAATTGTTCGTAAATAGGATTTACCTGCCATCATTATGGGCTATGGGAATATTATCCTACTCCTATAAACTATATTTTTATTTCTAGGATGCTGCTCTAATTTACATCAAGCAAGGACTTATAATTATTACTCATAGGCACTTCCCTTGCTAAAGCCTTTTACAAAAAATTCCTGTTTATCTTTGGTCTTTTTATATTTTCACCTATGCATAAGATAAAATATATCACTTGTCTGTTGCATCATACTCGCTTTATATATGACCAAAACATACACCGTTGAATTTAAACATCAAGGTTCAATTCATACTTTACAAGTACCTGAGAATGAAACCATATTATCAGTGGCAGATGCAGATGGACTAGAGCTTCCTAGCTCTTGTCATGCAGGTGTTTGTACTACCTGTGCGGCGAAAATTACCAACGGCGGAACTGTAGATCAAACGGATGGGATGGGTGTAAATACAGACTTACAAACGCAAGGTTATGTATTGCTTTGTGTAGCTTATCCTCGTTCTGATTTAAAAGTTGAAACGGAGCAGGAAGATACTGTTTATCAGTTGCAATTTGGTAAGTAATCACTAGCTATCATTCTTTATCTAATGGTAAGAAGTTAGTCATGAATAGTTAATAAATAACAATTCATAACTAACTACTACCTCTAAATAGTCTATCCTAGTAAACTACAAGTACTGAGGAATAAAGTAAATGACTACTCACTTTATTACTGCGGAAGTCGAACTGCAAGCAAATCCTACAGAATTAGAGCAAGCGATCGCTAAAGAGTTAGAAAAACAAGGAGAACCTTTACGCTGGGCAATTACTGCTGTAGATTCTCAAAAGGAGAAGGCTACAGTAGAAGCTGTGGTAACAAAAACAACAGATTAATTATTTGACAACAAATATGAGTATTATGGGCTTATTCGAATCAAGTTCAAAGCAAATATACACCAATAGCCCATTTTCTAGTTGAAATGGTTGCGAACAACTTAATTAATTAGAAATATCAAATTTTTTACGGCAAAGATTATAGCTTTTACTATAAAACAAGCATAGTTTGGCAATCATCATGGGTATGGTGATAAAAACCGAAATACTTATCATAAAATCTTGCATAACATAAAAATGTAAGCACTAGTTAAAGTGCTGAACATCATGAAATAGATTTCTTAAGAAAAGAGAGGGAGATGTATGGCACTAGTTCGTTACAACCCCTGAAAATAAATTGATACCCTAGAACGGCGTTTCAACAGCTTGTTTGATGACTTTTTACCCACAAACTGGAAAGGAATTAGCAGATTTTCAGAAGTACCTGCTGCGGAAATATCTGAAGTCGATGATGCAGTTCATCTGAAGCTATACTAATAACGGCTAAAAACTGGACTTTTGTATAGGGTAATAACAAGTATTATAAATTAATAAACAATATTACTTGAGAAACCAGGTAAAGTCTGATGTTAAAAATAGATTTTACGCAAGAATACATTGATAAACTTCATTATAAATGAGATCATTATCCTCATCCATTAGTACAGAAAAAGAAGGAAGTTCTGTATCTAAAAAGTCAGGGGATAAAACATAAAGATATTTGTAGTTTGTGTAAAATATCAAAAACAACATTAATTAATAGTTTACATAAAACAATATCAATCAGGAGGAGTAGAATAACTAAAAAAAATACACCACAAAGGACAGCCAAGTGAATTAAATCAGTATAGTGATATTTTGAAAGAATATTTTGAGAAACATCCAGCTACAAGTATTGGAGAAGCGAGTGATGCCATTGAAAAAATAACTGGTATTAAGCGCAGTCCAAGTCAGGTAAGAGAATTTATGCTCAGAACAGGTTTGCGTTGCTTAAAAGTGGAGTATGTGCCGGGAAAGTCAGTAGACCCAGAAAAGATTGAAGAGGTAGAAAAATATAGACAAGAAAAGCTATAACCATTACTGGAATAAGCTATGAGCGGAAAGGAAGTAGTTTTTTTGTTGACGCAGCCCACTTTCTACGTCGAGCATACTTAGGATTTTTATGGTGTTTTACAAGAACATTTATCTGTTCACCTTCCGGTCAAAAACGATTTAATGTTTTAGGAGCAGTTAATGCAGTTACTAAGGAAATAATTACAATTACAAATGAAACTTATATTAATTCAGAAAGTCTGTGCCAGTTATTATTTAAATTAGCTAATCTAGGGCTAAATAAACGAATTGTTATTGTACTAGATAATGCCAGATGTCATAAGTGTAAATTAGTACAAATAGATGCGACATCAGTAAGTATACAACTATGTTATTTACCTTGCGATTCTCCACAATTAAATTTGATTTAAAGATTTTGTCAACTTATTATAAATGAATGTTTATACTCTAAGTACTATGCTAATTTTGCAGATTTTAAGGCAGGAATCTCTAACTGCATTGCTACCGCTAATACTGATAAGCAGAATAAGTTAAAGAGCTTATTGACTCTCGAGTTTCAGACATTTAAACAAGCCCAATTTTTAGCTGTTTAAAGTATATAAATTCCTGGAATGAAAGCTAAAAATTTAGATGTTGAGGTTACAGAAGACACTGTTACTATCAGTGGAGAAAGAAAATCTGAAACTAAAACTGAAGAAAAAGGATTGACTAAGAGTGAATTTTACTATGCTACATTTCATCGTGTAATTCCTCTACCGGCAACTGTGTAAAATGATAATATTTCTGCTGAATACAAAGATGGTATATTAAATTTAATAATGCCTAAATCAGAATCTGAAAAGGAAAAAGTTGTCAAAGTAAATCTATCATAGGTAGTAACTCTATCATAGACTTAAATGCCTGGGTTATAGCAAAAGTCATCTAAACAGGACTAGGATACTTTATCCCTTATGATTTATGGGAAAAAGTACTAGTCATCATTCTTAGTCAAGATTAGCCAGAGAAAAGCATGATTTAATTACCTCATTAGTTTGATTGTAGTGGTCTATTTATTGCCTAGTTGTATAATTAAACTGGGCTTCTCTATTGATTAACAATCTGGAGGAGATGAAGCAGGTATTTGATATTGCCTTAATACCATGATGATTTGTGAACAATACCCCAAAGGCTATAATTTTAATAAACTGATTATAAGTTAATCATTCCATAGCCTATTATGCTCTGGATTCATGGATTTTAATTAAGTATTGGGCAAATACAAGAGGCGTTGCATAAGTGCGGCATGATTTCACTAAATTTTCAACGATTTATCAATGGTTTCAAACGCTAATTCATCCCGCACTTATGCAACGCCATACAAGATAAGACAATATTTTGCGTTCGCATATTTAAACGGAGAAAATATTAGCAATTTTTATATAACCATGAGTATAAACAGTAAGCATATGTGGTAAATTGCTGCTAGCATATATCAATATTTTTATTTAAACAGAGACTAAGTTACTTGCTTTTAGGTCTTAATTATTATTGCCGAAGTAAGCACTTGGGATAGATCAGCTTTTACAACCAGGAGTAAATTCATGATTGCGGAAGATCGTGATTCAGCATCTACGGAACATGAGATCCAACGAAAAATTAAAATAAAACAAAGCCAACTACAAATTGCAATAGAAGGTAATATGCCCCACGTAGTGCGAGGTTTACAATGTCAATTAGTGGAGTTGCAAGCACAAGTAAAATCACAACCAGAGTCAGATTTTCAAGCCTTGATGGGTTTAGTAGACGAATGAAATATGGATATTGGGATGAATGAACATTTGAAACAGATGAAAAGTCCGTGGGAATCGTGTGAAATCATCCCATGATTCGGAAATGTTCTACCAAATGGGCTCTGTATCCTGCTTTTATGCACTAGTTAGTTAGATTTTCCGTCACTTCCCATATACTACCGATACCCACATATTTTATCTCGAAGAATATCAAAAGATACAGCAATACGATTCTTATAAGGTTCTCCTTTTAAAACTCCTTCATCCCGAAATTCAAATACAACGGTTGTTTGATTGCTAGTAATCCTTTCAATAGAAGCTAAATGGATGCTATTGTAAAAAAATTGGGAAACATGATTAAAAAAAGCGGCATTGCTGAATTCGGGGATGATTTCACTAAATTTTCAACGATTTATCAATGGTTTCAAACGCTAATTCATGCCGCACTTATGCAACGCCAGAAAAGCTTTAGCTCGTTCTTTTCCCTGGTTTAAACCATGATATTCTCCCACAGGGAACCAAAACCAAAAATCTTCAGTGAGCATTTATAATAACGGTTCCCATTCTCCCGTGGCTAAACCATGTTGTAAATTTGCAAATCCCTGATGGGCAACTTTTAAAGTGTTTTCTGAGACTTCCGCCATAGTGATATTATCTCCGTTTGCTCGCATAATTCCTCAAGATTTACATCCTAAATTTACTATAATTGCATGTGATATTGGATTCTCAACAAAAAATAGTATGGGGTAAAAAGATACTGAATGATATTAAAATGCCAAGGTTTTTGTCAATCTGATTTTGTATGAATCACCGTAATTGGGCAAATGGCATCCAGCATCTATTGCTACGGGATGATTTAGCAATTTATCGTCAGTTATTTATTTTTTTACTATTGTGTCTGAGCTTGGGGTTAATCTTCATCGGTAGAAAGCAATTTACACCCCAAACCCAAACGAGAACAAATTGCAGTTATTTTACTGATGATAGTGCTGATTTTTTAACTCCACCTAAAACACCTATCAATATTGCTGAGGTAATTGTTGGGTCAGGTATTACACGTACTGCTCCCAACGAGGAAGCTGATAGACTCACACCCTTACCCAAAGGAACAAAGGCTGCCATTAAAGCTATTAAAGGGGATTGGTTACATTTAGATTACGGAGCTTGGATTCATAATCAGGAAATGCGAACCTTTACTAGTAATACTTGTCAAAAAAAAAACTTGTAACATAAGTTACAATACGTAAAAAGATAGGACAGAAATAATATTTCCCTTACAAGCTCCTGTACCCATCAGTATTAAACAGAATTCCACTGAATCAACTTTTTCTTTGACTCTGCATCATGCAATCACTAACAATAATATTGTTTCCATCAAAGAGAACCCAGTAATTAATGATGTTTACCGCCAAAAAGAGCAGCTAAATAAGGTTAAATATACTTTTAACTTTAAATAAGCCCAATAATGGGGATATAAGCTCAAATATGAAAAAAATTAGCTGATATTAACTTGACGTCATTCTCCTTTAGTATCCGTATTCACGCCTGTTACTGGACTTATTAGTCCTTTGTCCGGAATAAAAATAGTCCTCGAACCCGGACATGGGGGAATCGATTCAGGGGCTAAAAGTACTAATGGGTACTTGAAAAAAGGGCGTTGCTGAATCAGGGGATGAATTAGCGTTTGAAACCATTGATAAATCGTTGAAAATTTAGTGAAATCATCCCCTGATTCAGCAACGGCGGAAAAAGATATTAATTTAACCATAGCTAAACTGCTAAGAAAACAGTTAAAATTACAGGGTGCAATAGTATATTTGACTAGGGAAGATGATGTTTATCTATCTTTAGATGGTCGTGTGAGTAGAATCAACTCCATTGAGTCTGCGATCGCAATTTATATTCATTACAACCATGCAGGAAATAGTAACGGTAGCGAAGATGTTCAGGGAATAGGAACTTATTGGTATCATCCCCAAGCCTATGGGTTAGGGAAATTTTTGCAGAGATATGTGGTAAGAAATTTAGGTAGACCCTCAGATGGTGTACGTTGGAAAAATCTGGCATTAGCAAGTCCTACGATTGCCCCATCAATTTTCTTGGAGTTGGGCTTTATGAGCAATCCAGAGGAGTTGCAATGGATTGTAGATTACCAAAATCAGCAAGATTTAGCTGTTGTGTTAGCAGATGGTATTGTTGATTGGCTAAGTAGTAATCGGTAAAATTATGTTTGGCTGATTTGTTGAAAATCTGTGCAAACATCTAAAAAATCTTCTTTCCTTACT
>CBZS010000072.1 GCA_000613065.1 Richelia intracellularis
GGACTATACATGTAGTTTTGAAAAGAAAGGATGCTTATTAGATTTAATAAGATATACAAAATTTAGAGGTTTTGAACGCTGATGTTATGGGCGTAGAATAAACCCAATACTGAATTATCTATTTTACATTTGATGTGAACTAAACCTATTTCGATGAACTTAGCAATCGCAAAAATTTATTTGGTTCTTGTACCCTCATTAATAATGAAGACCCATCTGTTGTTGGTAAATAAATTACGTTACTAGGCTCTGTGACAAATAGCGAGGAAAAGATTAAACAGCTGGAAGAGAAAACTAACCGCTAATTAAGTAGGTAGCATAGAGTAGTTTAGGCTTAATTTGAGAACTTCATACAGTTTTAAAAACATGTGATTGTTCAATAGTTCTCAATATTTATTAAGTGCCAATAGCCCGATTCCTTGGGAGATTGAAATATAGTTATAGCAATTCGAAGAAACAATGCAAGATATAATCAATTCTGTAGATGTAAACAAACACTGATTTGGAGATTCTATCTACCACGATTTGATTGTTCAAAAATGCGTATATGCAGTAATCCTGGATGAACTAGTCTTAATTCATTAAGGGAATAAGATAAATTTTCCTGCTTTCACTACGTACGAAAGCGATAATGAACATATTTTATGCCTATAAAATTAATGTTCACATAAACTTATGTAAATTAGATTAAAAATATGGAAGTTAACTGAAGTAATAGCAATAGCAATAGGAATCTTTTACTTTTTTACGGAGGAGTATGCATTTTGTTAGTTGCTATTAGTAACGTTGATTCTTAATAGAAAAAAGTAACTTTGAATATGCAACTTAAGGGCCAATCTTTACAACTAAACATAGTTCAATTTAATTTTTTAAAAAAGGCTGTAATCAGTTGTCTCAATTGTTACTATTTTTTATTACAACTCCTTAAGGAACTAATTGTTGTTCGCTTGATTATAAATTGATTATTTTTTAATTACTACAAAAAAATAGTAACAATCACTACACCAGAAAGTAGTTATCGCTTCTATAAGAGTTTATATCCGGTAGCGGTCGCAAAATGGTAACAAGTGACAAAAGTAATGAAAGTTCCAGTTCATTATATTCTACTAGTGTATTTAAATCTAGAGATAATAATTATTATTTATCAGAGAAACAAGCAAAATTAAACCATACAATTCAAGTAAATAAGTTTCTTCAAAAAACTGATATTCATTCACAGCCAGAGATATCTGTGTTCCCTTCAGGTGGTATTATTGACCAAATCAATGATGCGGGAATTATAACTAATACTGAATACAAGGTAACTTATTGGAATTATCAAGCAGAGGAATTGTATGGTATTCCAACTGCGGAAATTATTGGTAAAAATTTGACAGATGCTTTTAAGTGTGTGTGGTTATATCCGGAACAGGAGAAAGTCTTTATATTTTTTGCTTTAGCAAATCACGGTTTCTGGAAATGTGAAAAGATTCATCAC